>CAJVYJ010000061.1 GCA_913009475.1 uncultured Actinomycetes bacterium
TTTTTTTTTCAAGCAGAAGACGGCATACGAGATATATCAGTGTGACTGGAGTTCAGACGTGTGCTCTTCCGATCTAACCCCCCGGGACAAAGCATGGCCGGCTAAAGCAAATCTCTCACGATAACCGATGACCGGCTCATCACTAAGGTCTATAATCGTTTCCGGGTGATAAGTGATAATAGCTTTATCAATTGCCGCTAAGAGATCTTCATCATTGATTACCGGGCATCCGAGTTGAGCCAAGTCGGCTTGGTCGGCTATTTTTTCAGTTCCACCCAAAAATACCGCGGCCAACAACTCGTACTTTTGGCGAATTTCAGCCAAGGCCGCTTGAATGACCGGCAAGTAATGCTCTCCGTCAATTAGAGCGACAACCTTTTCCCGCGCCTTCATTACGTCCCCAGCTGCGTCGCTACCCGGTCCCATTTGCACATTAGTTTTTCATTAAGCGCCAAGTCTATAATCAACTCTTGTCCGCCAAAAGGATATTTTCGATAGATTTTGATATTATTTTTTTTCAGGTAAATTACATTGTAGCACGGTTTTGTCTTACCACGCAGGCGAAACGATGAAGCCGTGCCGGCGGTGCACGCGACCAAGTTTTCCAGTCGCCAGACATGAGGCACATGCTTGTGCCCGCTTAAAACCAAATCAACGTTGCAGCGGACTAAAACTTCCAAGAGATCGCCGGCATCGTAAACGATATTGCGCTCGCGGCCGGTACCCGGTACCGGCAGTAAGTGATGGTGAAGAGTCAGGATTTTTACTCCTTCGCTTTCAGCAAATTGTTCTTCTATCCATTTATAGCGCTCGCGGCCGACGCGGCCGGCATCCAGATCAGGCTCGCTTGAATCTATGCCGATGATGGTAACACCGGGCAACCTCAAGAGACTGCTTCTGGGCCCGAACATCTCCTCAAAATGTATATGGCCGACATTACGGCTATCATGATTGCCGGGAACAATAACTTTTTTATCACAGCTGACCATATCCAGAAAGATCTTGGCCGTCTTATACTCTTGGCGAAACCCGGCATCGGTCAAATCGCCGCTGACAATGACCACGTCGGGATTTAACTGATTGATCTCTTCGACGGCTTGACTAAGTAAATTAGGAATAAAGTGCTGCGAGCCTGCATGCAAATCAGACAAGTGGGCGATAATGATAGATCCATCATTATTTGTTCTCTTATCCGCCAATTTTTATTCCTCCGTTTTTAACTATTAAACAACCTCTGTTAATGTCACTTTTATGTCACTTGGTTTTATTGTATTTAAACTATTAAAACTCTCATTTTATTGGCGTTGTCGGCGGTGACGTTATCAATTCTTTTAAAATCTGTTCCTTTAGTCTATTTTTTTCGCCGGAAAACAGTTGTGAGAAAAATTGCAATATAGAAGGTTGGTTAAATTCAATTATATCAGGTTTACCCTTTATTTTACCTAATTTCGCGGCCTCGTCAATAGCGTCTTGAAAATTTCCCAACTTATCTACTAAGCCGAATTTTTTACCTTCAACGCCCAAAAAAGCTAAACCTGTAGCCAATTTGGCTACTTTATCACGCGGCATACCGCGCCCAGCAGCTACTTCATCAATAAACTGCTCATAAACGAGCTTGGACTGCTTTTTTAATATAGCCGTTTCTTCCACCGTCAAAGGACGGTTGGGATTACCGATATCTTTATATTTTCCCTGCGATATAACCGTATAATTAATGCCGAGTTTCTTATATAAACCTTGATAGTTAGGAACTGTTATAATGGTGCCGATACTGCCGACCAGTGACGACGGCGTCGAGATTATCTTTTGAGCGGGGCTGGCTAATAAATATGCGGCTGACGCGCCGACATCGGCGATAGAGACTACGACCGGTTTATGTTTTTGCAACTTTTTTACTTGCTCGTATATCTCTTGGCCCGCGGAAGCGGTGCCGCCGGGGCTGTTTATCCGCATCAACACCGCCGCGATATCATCATCTTCCTCGGCCTGTTTAAGCTGGCCTATAATATCGCCCGGGTTTACGGCTGAAGAGAATATGCCCTCGGAACCCGAGGCGGCGATCGGGCCCTCGATATATATAAGCGCGATTGAACCGTTGCCAAAACCAGTCCGGCCGCCAATAGCATTAATTAATAGGACAAAAGCCCCGACAAAGAAGACTATTAGCAGAGCGGCTGCTATGAGCAGATATCGCAGCCAGTGGCTTTTTTTTAGCGGAACCGGACCGCTATTTACTTTTTGCGTTTCTTCTTCCATTTTTCACCTTACTCTGCGGGATTATTTAATAAACGACCTACTATCCTATACCCACAAATATCTACGCTTTCACGGGCGGAGATAAACTCCGCCTCTACACAATAATGTTTTAAAAAAGTCTAAAGTCCAGAGAGAAAGCCTCTTTCATAATCAGAGCAAGCTCTGACGCTACACTATTAAGCAGCCATTATACAATTATTAAGAATTGTATAATGGCGCCGGTTCAACTGGCGCGCTACACATTTTCCCTTTCACGCCTTGCTCTCTCACGTTTTTTCTACCCTCTTCCCTCTACGCTCTACCCTTGCACTGTTGTCACTGCCGACCCCGATCATGAATCCACGATCAACCGTGCCTTTTAATGCTTTGCATGCTCTTATTTCCAATGCACCTTTTTACCTGGATTCCCAGTCAAGCTGAGAATGACAAACGTAGGAGGGCTGAGAATGACAAACGTAAGAGAGCTGAGTATGACAAAAAGCGTTAACTTTCACGGACGGATGCAGTCCGCCCTACGTATTTATTATCAGAGCAAGCTCTGATGCTACACATTGCATCTCCTCACGGACGGAGATAAACTCCGCCTCTACTCCTCCATCACTATTCGCAATTTTCCTTCTTTTTTCGGTACGGTAAAACCGGTCACACCGTCCCGGCGGTTAAAGGTTATCGATAAATGACTGTCTCCGATTTGAAAATCCGACAAGTTAACGTAATTCAACCAAGGCGGTAGTCTGGGATCATTAACATATAATATGCTTGAAGGAGCGTCCGGTGTCAATCCTAAAATCGATTGCAATATCATAAACATAGCCCCGGATGCCCACGCTTGAGGGATACAAGCTACCGGATACTCCACCGGCCAATTATGGCCCCTTCTGGTAAAACCGCAAAAGAGTTCGGGCAAGCGATTGTACGCATGATGAGTGGCTGCATCAAACATACCGGTCGCTACAATTTCCGCCTGTTCCTCAAACCCGTACCGCTTGAGCCCGCGAATTATTATCGCGTTGTCATGGGGCCAAATCGAGCCGTTATGATAACTCATCGGATTATAATTTTTTGCCAGCTTACTTACTGTTCTTATCCCCCAGCCGGAAAACATATCGGGGGCCAATAAGCGCTTAACGACCTTTTTAGCTTTATCCTCATCGACTATGCCGCTCCAAAGAGCTTGGCCGGGATTAGAAGTAATCGTCTTGACTTGGCGTTTATTGCCGTCTAAGGCTAAAGCGAAATACTCTTCATCCGCCATCCAAAAGCGCTCATTAAAAATCTTCTTTAGCTCCGCCGCCTCCCAGAGCAATTTCGCGGCCGATTTAACGTTGCCAAGATCCGTGTATATCTGACTTAAGCGCTTCTTGGCATAATAGACATAAGCCTGTACCTCAACTAGAGCTATAGCTCCTTTAGCCGGCCTACCATCGGTATGGATCACCGCGTCAAAAGAATCTTTCCAACCTTGATTGATAAGACCGCGTTTGGATTTGCGCTGATACTCAATAAAGCCGTCACCATCTATATCACCGTATTTATCCATCCATTGCAAAGCTGCTTGAAGATTTTTTTCGTGGGCCTTGATAAAATCCAGGTCGCCGGTCCATTTATAATATTCCGACATCGCCAATATAAAAAGAGGGGTGGAATCAACCGAACCATAATAAGGCGTATGTGGTATTTCGTTAAGATTTGCCAACTCACCACGACGAATTTCATGCAGTATCTTGCCCGGCTGTTCTTCCCGCCAAGAATCTTCGACCTTACCTTGGAATAAGGCCAGTATCTCTAATGTATTGCGCGCCGGCTCCGGGTTTAGAATCATTGTCTGGATAGCGGTTATTAGAGCGTCGCGCCCAAAAGCGGCAACGTACCAAGGAATACCGGCGGAAATTATTGAACCCGTGTCAGTCGCGGTTATTAAAGCCCGTATATCCGCTCGACCCCGATCAAGCACATCATTAGAGATATCATTCCGTGTAGTAAATTTAGCACAGACTTTTTCGCATGCGTTATAATTGCGACGCAACCCGGAAATGGCTATCTCAAATTTCGGAATTTTCTTCTCTTCCCGTCCGATTAGCGGCACAACATTAAAATTTATCGTCTTACGTCCATGACTGTTTAATGATATTAAATAGTCGACCTTAATTTTATTATAAGTCACCTCCCAAGAATCAGGCACTATGGAAAAAGTAATTCTGGTCCGGCGAAAGACATCATCCAAACCCAAATAAGCCAAAATCAAGGTATCCCCCGACAGCTTAGGCTTAAATAGCTGACCGCGCTTACGGCGCTGGAAACCTCTGACTTCAAAAATATCGGCAAAATCAGCGTAAAAAGCAGCCTGCAGATGCAAATTTACGGGAAAAGTATTGTAATTTTTTAAGCGTACCTGCTCCATCAGCCCGGCACCAATAACTCGGAGCCTTCTGATATTTATAGTCTCCTGAGGAATAATCAACTCCCCATTCTCGATAATATCAGCGTTGCTTAATTCTATGTGTGCCATGTAATCTCTATTGGCACTGGTGGAAAGAGGTATAGGTTTGCGGCCGTTTAAATATAACTCCCAACAGCTTAAAAAGCGCGTATCCTGGGCATAGAACCCAAGCCCACAGGTATTTTCAGCCATAATATTGCCCTGAAAATCAGTATAAAGAAATTGGTCCCCTTCTTTAATCGAGAGCCTTTTCTCCCTGATATCTACAATAATAAAAGGGATACCTTCATTCAGAAGTCGGTCATTAGCCTCTTTTTCGACAATAAATTCTTCACCTTCAGGACTAATATATTTTTGCAAATAAAAAACACCTCCGGCACCTTAAGTATTATTTATCTTTCCCCATTTGGTTGATTTTCAGTTACAAAATCAGATAATTGTCGCGCCTTGGAGGTCAATCTTGCAGGTTTTGATGGTATAGGATAATGATTCAAGTTGCAGTTGCACTCTTATTTTTTCACTGAGAAACGGTTCTTCTTTCACGGTAGTTAAGGCGATAACGGTTGGGCCCGCCCCGCTTAACGCCGCCCCGTTGGCACCACCGCCGCGGCAAATATCTATAACTTTTTTTAATTCAGGGATTAAATTGGCGCGATAAGGCTGGTGGAGCCGGTCATCCATAGCAGTCGCTAAAAGCTCAGGTTCCCCAAGGGTAAGAGCTTTAACCAATAACGCCGCTCTGCTTATGTTAAAGACCGCGTCCGCATAGGAGAGCATCTTCGGCAAAGCCTGCCGAGCCGCGCTGGTCAACAGTTTCTGTTCCGGTATAAGCAACATGACGGACAACTTCGGATGCGGCTTGAAGGCTGAGACTTTATGGGCTCCGTCATTAATTGGATAAGCAATGGTAACGCCGCCATACACAGCCGCGGCCGCGTTATCGGGATGGCCCTCTATATCTGCCGCCATTGAAAATATCTCATCACGGCTAAGACCGCGCCCGCTTATTTCGTTGGCCGCCAAGATAGCGCCAACGATGACCGCGCTGCTGCTGCCCATGCCCCGGGCCAAGGGGATATTATTGACAGCTTTTATCTTAAGTTCAGGCGGCTCTGTCCCCAGCTCTCTTTTATAAAATTCCGCCAGCGTCCGCCATAACAGATTTTCCTTACCAGTGGGTAGAAAGTCCACCCCCTCACCAATTATGGTTAAAGATGACTTGGCGGCCGGCTCTATCTCGAACTTATTATATACAGCCAAAGCCAACCCCAGTACATCAAATCCGGGGCCTAAATTAGCGGAACTGGCCGGTACTTTAACTGTAATCATAATAATGTTTTTCAAGTTGGCTTAATTGATGATTAATATACCTTGAGTGAATTCATTATTCAAGAAAGGGAGAGAATTAAATAAACCTTTCGCCACGCTTAAATAATTAAGAGTCTCCATTGTTAAATAATCTCAAAGTGAGAAAATATTGTGGAAGCTGGATTCCCAGTCAAGCTGAGAATGGCAAAAAGCTGTTCTTTTCGGTTTCCGGTCTTCCGTCCCCAGTCAGTATTTCACCTACCCTCAACCCTCTCCCCTCTACGCTCCATTGACATTTCGGGATAAGCAACAAGCTTATGGGTAAAAAATGAGTGTTAAAAAAACCGGGAGATATATTTGCGATGGATAATGTAAAAACTACTAAGATTAGAGGCTTTGATTTAGCTTATCATCAGAGCGGCTTCGGCGAGCCGATGTTAATGGTCCACGGTATTACAACCTACTCTTTCATTTGGCGCAAGTTAATTCCGGAACTGTCACAAAATTTTAATGTAACCGCTGTTGACCTATTGGGCTGCGGTGCCTCCGAAAAACCGCAAGATGTTGATTATTCCATCTCGGTACAAGCCGACCTTTTAACTGATTTCATCGATGCCTTGGGATTAGGACCGGTCCATCTTGTAACGCATGATATCGGCGGCGGTATCGCGCAGATACTGGCGGTCAGAAACAGCCGGCTGCTAAAAACTATGACTTTAATCAATCCCGTGGCCTATGATTATTGGCCGGTTCAGCCGATTGTCGGCATGAGAATACCGATTATCCGCGAAATCGGCATGGCTCTGCTGGACCGTGGTTTTTTTAAAGTTTTAGTTAAAAGAGGGCTTTATCACAAACACAGAGTCAACGATGAGTTGATGCAACTCTTCTACACCCCGCTCAAGAGCAAAGAGGGTAGATACGCTTTTATGCAACTGGCCCAAAGCCTTAATAACCGTAATCTTATGGACATTGAAGATAGGATAAAAAAAATTACGGTGCCGACTTTATTAATCAGAGGAGATAACGATGTTTATCTGACCGCGAAAATCACCACCAGATTACATCACGAAATAAATGGCTCTAAGCTGATTCATGTCCCTACAGGCGGCCATTATCTCCAAGAAGATGAACCGGAACTATTAGTTAAATATATTCGTGAATTTATTAAAGAAAAAAAAGATGAAAAAAGATCAAGATATAAAGCAGCTTAAAGAGAAATTGGCTCTTTTGGAAGAAGAAAGAGACCTATATCTGGAGCAAAGCGAAGATATACTGCTCCTCTCCGACATAGCCGGAAAAATCAACCATCTAAATAGTATTAATGCTATCATTAATACTATCCTGGAAAATATCTGCATCTTAAAAGAGATAGGTTACGCGTCTTTTTTATCTTTATCAAACAACCATCTTAAGGTGACCAATGAATATATCTACGGAAACCTCGGATCAAAACTCAATCAAAGCGTCGATATCAGCCGGTATGGCAACCTTAAGCAGATAAACACAACCGGGGCAATCGCTTCCGAGAGCCTTCGGGATGATTTCAGGAAACTCGACATCTTGCCCGACGCGCCGAATGAAAATCAGGAATCAGTAGCCATATTAGCCATGGAGACCGCCGAAAAGAGATGGGGCTTTATTATCATATGTTGCCTCAGCCAAGACCTAAGTACCGTGGGAAAATATCTACCATTGCTGGAGCGCGCCGTGGCCATTGCCGCCTCACGAATCGAGAAACTTAATTTATTAAATAAAATAAATAATTTGAATAAGAAGCTGCTTCTAAAATACGCTGATATCTCCCGAGAGTTACAGGTATCCGAACATAAGTATCATACTTTATTCGAGAAAGCCAATGACGCGATTTATCTACTTGATCCCACCAGCGGTCGGATTCTTGACTGCAACCGCAAGGCAGCTGAACTGGATAAGCGCGATATTGATGAACTACTGACAATGACGGTGGATGACCTGCATCCGGCAGATGAACTCCCACTCTCGCCCCTCAAGATTAATAATAAGCTAAGAGACGCCGACGGCCGCATTTCCGGCCTTCATCATCGGCTTAGTGACGGACGCCTTGTTCCTGTTGAGATTAACACCACGCTTGTAAATATTGACGGTAAAAAAGCCATTTTGAGCATTGTCAGAGATATAACTAAACGAACCATGGTGCGTGAAGAACTTAAGAAGGCGAAAAATTACGCGGAAAACATTATTGAGGCCGCCAATGCCATGTTAATCGTTACCGATAGGCGGGGAAAAACCATGGTCTTCAACAAGGCCGCGGAAAAAATCAGCGGCTACTCTAAAAATAAAGTCATAGGAGAAAAAATAAGCAAATTTTTTCCGGTCGGTGGAGCTATAGCCAATTTCGAGCTGCCGATTACAACTAAAACAGGAGCTAAACGCCTTATTTCCTGGCAAAATAGCCAAATGAAATCAGCCGACAAAGTTTCCGGCTATATATTTTTCGGTATCGATATTACTGAGAAAAGAGAGGCGCAGGATAAATCTTTAAACTATATCAAGGAGTTGGAAATCTTAAATAATATTATCTCCACCATATCCTCAAGCCTGGATACGGACTCGGTTCTTAAAAATACAATCAGGTCCGCGGTTAATTTAATTACCGGTGATGCCGGCTCTATCGCTCTATATGATTCGCGCAAGAGCGTAATGAAATATCCGTATCACTATAATATGCCGGAAAAATTCAAACTCAGTATCGCCATAAAAGGTACCGGCCTGGCGGAACAAGTAATGAAAACCGGAAAATCCATAATTATAGAAGATTATCCCCATCATCCCAAAGCTCTGCCTGAGTTTGTCGAACAAGGCCTAAAAGTTTTAGCGGCCGTACCTATTGCCGCTAAAGAAAAAAATATCGGCGCCTTAGGTGTTTTTGGTTTTTCCCGGCATAAAAAATTCAGTACGAATGATATCAGAATATTGGAAGCGGTCGGCAAGGAAGCCGGGGTGGCAATTGAGAATTCCCGACTATATAGTGAGTTAATAGAGCTCTCCGCCACCCTGGAACAAAGAGTGCGTGACCGTACCCAAGCTCTTAAAAAGGCTAATGATAAACTGCACGACCTCGACCGCTTAAAAAGCATGTTTATCGCCAGTACCAGCCATGAACTGCGCACTCCTTTAAATTCGATTATCGGCTTTTCCGGCATTCTGCTGGAAGGTTGGTCAGGCAAGCTCAACCCGGAGCAAAAAGAGAATTTAAAATATGTCTATCAAGCCGGTAAATACCTTTTGGCTTTAATAAACGACATTATCGATATCTCAAAAATCGAATCAGGCAAGCTTGATAAAAAAATGGAGGACTTTAAGCTAAAAAATGTCGTGGATGAGGCCGTGGTTTCACTAAAAACTGAAATAAACGAAAAGTCTTTGAAGTTAACTGAAAATATAGAAGATATCACTATGAGAACTGACCGCCAACGTTTAATTCAATGCTTGGTAAATTTAATCTCGAACGCCGTCAAATTTACAGAATCAGGTGAGGTCTCTTTAGCGGCAAAAAGAATTAACGGCAAAGTCGATATTTCAGTCAGCAGATCGGAAGAGCACACGTCTGAACTCCAGTCA
>CAJVYJ010000062.1 GCA_913009475.1 uncultured Actinomycetes bacterium
ACGCGCGACAATCGTTACCAAAATGGTTGGCGGGAGCGGTATGGCAATCGGTGCAGTTACGTTTATTATGGACGAATGTTATATCTTTCCAACTTTGTAACTTATGACAATCCCGGCAGTTGGCGGAGACTTTCGTCTTATGCTTATGGCGATGACATTTTTGACATTCCGCGGAAATAGCGGTGTAGGTCTGTTTTTTATGGCATTTATCACACTCTCTTTTTTGATGTTGGCCGACAAAAAAATCAGAATTATCGCTATGCTTGAATTTAGGCGCGCCCCGACCATCATGGCATTTTAAACAATCAGTGCCCAAGGCCTGAATGTGATTGACAAAGCCCCGGTCACGCGCCAAGCGACTATGACAATTAAGACAAGCGCTAACCTTGACCTTCCCATAGCCATGCTTATGGCAAGCGGAACAGGATTGCTGCTGATGTTGCTTAAGACCGAAAACAGCAACTAAATCATGGTTGAAACTTTTTTTATCGAAACCGGCCTCATCACCTTCCCCGCCTGATTTATTTTGATGTATTGTATGGCAGTTCAGGCAATCGCCGGCCACTCCGCCATGAAGACCTTGACGATTCTTTTCCTGAACGGCAACTTTCTTATGGCAACTTTCGCATCTCTTATCAGGGACACCACGAAAAGGAAGATGGCAGGCGGAACATTTGGAAATATGTTCGCTATGCTCACCAAGGTTACCGGGAGAAAACATTTCCTGACCACGGGCGGATAACGCGAAACCGGCGAAGATTACTATCGCTATTAAAATAATTATTTGTTTAAGGCGTCGTCTTGAATTACTCATCTATCCTGTCATTGTTCCTATAAACGTAGGCAAAAACCAATCATCCCACAATCATCCCCAACCCCTCTTTTTTCACCGGCCTGATAATGAATTCCAGCCGGATTTAAAAGAACCGCCCATAATAAAACATGCTTACTACATGAACTCCGGCCAAAGCAAACAAAGTTAGGGTCAGCGGCTTATGAAAAGCAATCCAATTGGATAAAAGTTTTTTGGAGGTTTGCAAAGCTTCCAAGCGCCGCTCCAAAACCGCCCTTTTATCCATTAAGACTTTAAGCTCGCGATAAACAGTTGATTCCTCACGGCTTAAACCGGCTAATCGGCGGCGGACCCGAAGGCGCTGTCGATAATATTCTATTGTGCTTCGCCACCAAGTCGCCAATATTCCACTATTCAAATCGCAAGCAGCTTTAAGTCGTAGGTCCAGGACCTTGTTCGGTTTGTCCACCATTAATAGTTCAAGTTGCTCTTCGATCGCTCTCTCGTCAGCCACAACCTCATCCACATCTTTCGCCCGCCCTTTTATCGTGCGGGGAATCAACCGATAGATATAGCGGCCGATAATACCACTTATAACCACTATAATAGTTAAATAAGTTATAGCTCCGGCTAAGCCGTTAAATCGTAAGTCCGTATGCCAGAGAACCAGCGCCGGCCCAGCCAAACCGGTAAAAATATGGAGGCGCAGCCAAGTTCTCAACGAGCCATAGGTAAAACGTTTTTCTTTTCTTAAAGAGTATAAAAGTTCAGTGCTTATCATAAGCAGCGTGCCGATGATTCCCAGAATCAGACGAGTGGTTTTAAACCCGGCCGGTGTTAGCGGTATTGTCCAAGTAGCCACAAAAAGTAGAGCTAAAAGTATGGTTACGATTATGTCTCTGACTTTGAAACCGTACAAACGAAAACTTCCCTTAATAAGCCCGATTGAGATAATATTATTATCTCAATCTAAGCGACCGTCAATAGATTGATTACCTAAAAATCTAATTTACGGCCCACCATGAAGTGCTTGTCGCCCGCTCTCGGGCTACGCCAGATAAACCGACGCGCTACTCATCTCCCCTCATCCCCCTACGTTCTCCACCCTCTACGCTCATAAGGCGCCAGATAAACTGACGCGCTACACATTTTGCGTTCTATCTCCCCTGCCATTTTTTAAATTACTGAAAAATAATCCATCAAAAAGATATATAATTGAAACTTAAGATTTAACCAATTATCAGCGTATCGGCGCAACAAAGATGGTAGATGAAGAAAAAAGACCGCAAAAAAATAATTTTAATTGATGGCAACAGCCTGCTTTACCGGGCATTTTTTGCTTTGCCGACATCTATTGCCCTGCCATCCGGCCAAGCCGTCAACGCAGTTTACGGGTTTACTTCGATGCTGCTCCGGCTTTTCATTGACGAGCAACCTGATATCGCCGCCGTGGCTTTTGACAGCAAAGCGCCGACCTTTCGCCATCAACACTTCGCGGACTACAAAGCCCATCGCCAGGAAACACCTTCCGAACTTATCAGCCAATTTTCTCTGGTCAGAGATGTCTTAGCCGCCTTGGATATACCTTTTTTCGCGCTTGACGGCTATGAAGCGGATGATATTCTCGCGACGCTGGCCAGGCAAGCTGAGGGTGAAGGCGATGAAAGCATCGTTGTGACCGGCGATCGTGACGCCTTTCAACTTATAGATGAACACACCAAGGTAATGACGACCCGAAAAGGGATATCCGACATCGTCATTTACGACCGCGAGAAGGTAATCGACCGCTATGGCATCCCACCGGAAAAAATCCCTGACTTTTTAGGCCTTAAGGGTGATCAATCAGACAACATACCGGGAGTGCCCGGAATCGGCGATAAGACCGCGGCCAAGTTACTGCAGAAGTTCACGGGAATCGAAGATATATATGACCGTTTGGAGGAAGTAAAACCTGAACGGGTCCACAATATGTTGGCGGCCAATAAGGAATCCGCGCTGCTCAGTAAAAAACTGGCTACTTTGCATTTTGCCGTTCCACTCGATATTAACCTTAATAAATACAAATTCGGCACCTGGGATGAGAGCCGGGTTCAGCAAGTTTTTTCTAATCTTAAATTTAAATCTTTATTGGAGCGCTTTTTATCTAAACTGGCTCGTCAAAACAAACTGGAGACCACCCTGCCCCCGTTGGCGGTAAAAACCATAATCGCAAAAAACTCTGATGACCCGGCGAGCTTGATCCAACGCTTCAGTAATGAGGATAATCTGGGTTGGAAGTTCATTAAAGATAAAGATATCCGCCTCGCCATAGCCGGAAAAGATAAGGATGGATTTTTAGCGATAGTATTTGATAGCACCGACCGGCTCAAATTTCAAAAATTTATCTATGTTATCGACGATTTCTTAAAAAACACCGGCGCCGCGCCCCGGACCAACTCGACCTTTGACTTAAAAAGCCAAGTGCCGCTATTAAAAGAGCTGGGCCTGAAAGTTGAGACTATAAACTTTGACGCCTCTCTAGCCGCTTATTTGCTGGAAGCAACCTCAGGAAACTTTGACGCGGCCGCGCTTTGTTCCAAGTATTTAGAGAAATCGTTGCCAAAATCAGATAATGAGCTGGAACGTCTGGGGGCCGAAGCGGCGGCGGCAGCGGCACTGACACCAAAATTATCATCACTCTTATCTCAATTAAATCAGGAAAAACTCTTTAAAGAAGTCGAGATGCCGTTGATATTTTCTCTAGCGCGTATGGAAGAAGCCGGGGTAGGCTTAGATATTGACTATTTAAATTCTTTCGCCGCGAAGATGACGACGGAGATTAATGAGCTATCGGAACAAATTTTTACCTTAGCCGGTGAAGAATTCAACCTCAACTCACCACTACAACTTAGCCGGATATTATTTGAGAAATTAAAGTTAAAGCCGGGCAAAAAAACTAAATCAAAGGCCGCCTTTGCTACCGGGGCCGCGGTCTTGTCAAAGATGGTTGACGCGCATCCGATAATTCCCTTGATTACAAAATACCGGGAGTTGGCTAAATTAAAATCAACTTATATCGATTCATTGCCGCCGCTGGTAAATAAGGAAACAGGACGACTGCATACGACCTTTAACCAGATGGTAACGGCCACCGGCCGTCTGTCCAGCAGTAATCCCAATATTCAAAATATCCCCATCCGTACCCGGTTGGGCCGTCAAATACGCCGCGCTTTTATACCCGCTCACCATGAGGAAAAACTGTTAGTGGGAGATTACTCACAAATCGAGCTGCGTCTTATGGCCCATCTAAGCGGTGACGCTAACCTGATTAAGCTCTTCACTGATGAAGTCGATATCCACCAAGCTACCGCCGCGGAGGTTTTTAGTTTGCCGACGGACCAAGTGACTAAAGATATAAGGCGTCAGGCTAAGGCTATAAATTTCGGCATTATCTACGGTATCAGCCCCTTTGGACTTGCGGAACAACTGAATATAGCTCCCAAAGACGCTAAATCTTATATCGACAAATATCTTAAAAGATACCCGGCTGTAAAAGATTTCATCAAGACAACCATCGGCAAAGCTTACGAAGACGGTTTTGTCACCACCATCCTGGGGCGGCGCCGGTATATTCCCGAATTGAAAAGTACGAATTATCAAATTAGATCATTTGGAGAAAGAGTAGCGGTCAATGCTCCCTTGCAAGGCAGCGCCGCCGACATCATTAAACTGGCAATGATAAATATTGACCGGCGCCTACAAAAAGAGGGACTGCAGACGCGAATGGTCATGCAAGTCCATGACGAACTGGTTTTTGAAGTCCCCCCGTTGGAAGAAAGAGCGGCGTATTCACTGATTGAAGAAGAGATGGAAGGAGCTTTCGATTTGCGCGTTAAACTAAAAGTAGAGCTTGCGTACGGGCCGAATTGGGGAGAAACCTAGCAATGTTTAATATAACACGTAAATAAAAAAACTGAGGCAAAGTCGGATAAACGTGTTATACTGTAGACAGCTATCCGCTTTCATCGAGTGATAGCAAAAATTTTTTAGGAGGCTCTATAGATGACAGAAATTGAACAAATCGACTATGAAGAAGACGGATACGTAAGGGATGAGAATGGAAATTTAATACCCGACTATGAAATGACTATCAAGTTATTCGATGACGGTGATATAGTAAGCGGCACTGTAGTCCGCATTGACCGCGATGAAATACTTTTAGATATAGGTTATAAATCCGAAGGCGTTATTCCAATTAAAGAACTATCTATTCGTAAGAGTGTCGATCCCAACGAAATTGTAAGCGTAGGTGACGCGATTGACGCTTTAGTCATGCAAAAAGAGGACAAAGACGGACGGCTGATCCTATCCAAAAAACGGGCTGAGTTCGAGCAAGCCTGGGACAGGGTCGAAAAACTTAACAAAGACCACCAAGCGGTCGAAGGTACGGTAATCGAAGTAGTTAAAGGTGGTTTAATACTAGATATAGGTTTACGCGGTTTTCTACCGGCTTCCTTGGTCGATGTACGCAGAGTCAAAGATCTGCGCCAATACATCGGGCAAAAATTATCTTGCCTGATAATCGAAATCGACCGCCATCGCAATAATGTAGTGCTTTCCCGCCGCGCGGTACTGGATGAAGAACGCCGCCAGGACCGTGATATGATCATGAGTACGATTAAGAGAGGCCAAGTCGTCACTGGAAAAGTCTCCAGCATTGTCGACTTTGGCGCCTTTGTCGACCTGGGCGGTATGGACGGCTTAGTCCATATATCGGAAATCTCCTGGTCACACATAGACCATCCCTCCGACGTACTGGCTCTGAACCAAGAAATAGAGATTAAGGTGCTTGATATCGATCAAGAGAGAGGCCGTATCTCGCTTGGCTATAAACAGACTCAAGAGAACCCATGGCGGAAAAAGTTGGGAGAACTGCAAGTCGGAGAACCGATAACCGGTAAAGTAATAAAGGTTGTCCAGTTCGGTGCGTTTATTGAACTGCCTAACGGGATTGAAGCTTTGCTTCATAATTCAGAAATCCAAAAAATTCCGGACTTAAAGCTAAACGTTGGTGATGAGATCGACGCTAAAGTCAATAAGATAGATGAGGATAGACGGCGTGTTAACTTAACTTTAGAGAAAAAAGACAGCGCCGATACCGTCGCGGCTTCGGAAGCGAACCCCGATGACAAAAAGACTGTAGAAAAAGTTGAAGCTGACGAGAAACCTGAAGTCGAAACCGTAGTTTTAGAGTCAAGTAAAAACGTTAAAGTCGAAGTTAAAAAAGTTGACGCCAAGGTTGCGGCCGCACCAACGCCCAAGCTGAAAAAAGAGATGGTTGAGCCGGATAAAGAACCGGAAAAAGATAGAGAACTTAAGTTGGCCAAGAAGAAGATAGACCCTGAGTTGGCGGAGAAGATACCGCCGCCGGAACCGGGCTCGCTTGAAGACGTGCTCAGTCAAATGAAACAAGCCAGAACTGATAAATAAGTTCAGTCTAAAATATATTAAAAAGCCGAATATTCATTCGGCTTTTTTTGTGCTCATATATATTTCTCAGATTGGCTGGAACCCAAGGCTAACAGTATATTTTAAAGCCCCTCCATTAAAAGGGGATTATGATGTGTATGAGAATAACATATAGATTATATATAGACATTGGTAAAAGGTTTATTTAATTCTCTCGAAAAGACGCTGTCAATATCCCCAGCGTGGATATTGCATCTCGGTACTCAGCCGCGCTCCTCACATGGGAGCATAGCTCCCGGCGAGACCATGCTCGCTCGGCCTCCGTAACGCTTTTCTCGTAGAATAAATAAACCTTTCTTCATGGGATAATCTTTCTTTTAACAATAAAATACCATAACGTGTAGCCACGGAACTTATCTATACCTATGAAGATATACTTAACCCTTGATTTTGCATTAAAATATAATTAATCATTTCGCCGCGTAAATCGCTATCCGAATAGTTGCCCCTGCCGTCGGCACAACTCCGATAGCTGTTCCGGGAAAGTAATAGCTTAATATTTGCGCGGCCGTGTCACCGCGTTCAGCCCGTTTGCGCGAACCGTAACCTGATAGCCCGACTCCATGGCCGTTACGGCGCATACCGACCGTATCCGGGTCGGGAACCGATTGTACCCAGGGCCAGTCATAATTCCAACCGGCTTCTTTAGGAGTCCTGGTACGCCCGCCTGGATTGCTTGAATAAGGCGTAATAACCGGTTTTCCCTGGTAAGTCACTACTTGACCGGACGTTTTTACAGCAGCGGCCGCAATCCGCGGCAAACGACTCTCGGCTAAATATCCCTGATAGATCTGATCATCACCGTTACCGCCGCGGCTGTTTTTTAAATCAAAAGGCTCACCCTTATGACGGCTATCATTGTGCAGATGATACCAGGCATAACTGCGTTCAATTATAGACATTACCTTTAAATGCTCCTCGGGAGCGTCAGCCGAGGCTTCACTGACCCCTTTCAGATAATCTTCCAGCGGCAGCGTATTTACCGCCCACAGCTTTTTTGAGACCGAGGAATATAAAACCTCGATTGCGCCGCGAAATTCATTCAGATTGACGCTCTTGTTCCAGTTCCAATCCGTATAACTCGGCAAATTTAGTATAGAAGCACCCTGCGGTTCTATCCGAAAAGTATTCGGCGAAGCAAGTATAAAACCCGAGGCTCCGAATAAGTAATATTTGCCCTGAAAGTAAGTTATCTTGATTTGTTGGCCGCCGACAACGGTAACCACCACCTGGCCTTGACTATTTTTTACTACAAACCTACCACCAGCGCTGACCGGGACAGAAGGTGCGGTTTTTATGGGCATGACCGGCGACGGCTCGATTACGGCGGCGGCGCTTTTGAGGTCATCTTTACCTACTAATGAAAAAGCAAACAGCGGTCGCGCCATAGTAGTTGCCTTAAAAGAATCCTTGGAAAACAAAGAGTTGATATTGGCAGCTCTCATTCCAGTCGCCAATGCCAAGCGTTTATTTTCCTTAATCAAAGATGCCGAACGTGAAATCGATATCGCTCTGGCAACGCCGGGAAGCGCGACCACCAATATCAAAAGAGCAAATAATATTTCCACTAAATTACGATAACGATTAAATATTGACATCCTCTATTGATTCTACTAATTTCCACGGCGGATTTAAAGATTGATATTTTTAATCCGATATATTTACTTAAGCGGCTTTATTTTTTCAGGTCTGTTCTATTAAGGAGAATCATATTGGAGTTCCAGGAGAAAATTGACATTCGTACTCTTAAAAAATCTGATGATATCCTCAAGCTCCAGTATATGAGTGATGATGTTTGGATTAAAATCAGTGGCGTGCCTTCGTTAAACGACCGCGATGTTCCCGACGATATGCCCCTGCCTAAGGAACTTTATATCGGCCCATTCCCCATTTATGATTTCTAATTTTAAAAATCAGTTTGCATATTTCATGATTTGTTCTATTATTAACTAGACTTTTTTTGCCGAAGTGGCGGAATAGGTAGACGCGCTGGTCTCAAACACCAGTGAGGGTAACCTCATACCGGTTCGATTCCGGTCTTCGGCACAGGATCATGGCCAAACACTCAATCTGCGGCGTTATCCTCGGTCTCGTCTCGGTTACGTAACAAAACTACGCTCCCTCACCTCGACTTTCGTCTGCCTTGCATCTTAAGCCTTTGGCCGCGTCCTGTATCTTTTCCGGTCTTCGGCACCAGAGAGTTTACCAGGAGGCATCTGCGGTGTCATCGTTCAAAGCCGCTGCAGGTCACGTAAGAAAACTACGCTCCCCTTGCGACTTCTTCGCTTCCTAGCATCTGCCTCCTGGTAAACTCTCTGGTCCACGATTAACGATTTACAATTTACGCCTTTTTCCTTGGCCGGTTAGTTAAAATGCATATAAGCCAGAACTATAAACCCATACTGCCGGCATCTACGTTGTCAGCCTGCAACCTTTTTTCAGGTCACTCCCTTTATAAAGCTTGTGTCTGCCAGACCAGTGGAATCACCGGACGGTTTGATGTTGGTTAGATTGCCGACCGGGTCATAGCTTCTGCTAATAGTAAAGTCACCGTAAGTAGGACTTACTTGCTCAGTAGTAGTGGTTAGTCTATCGCCGGCGTCATAGCCAAAGCTCCAAAGTTTGTTGGTGTTGTCCGATATTTTGTCTGAATAAAATTGATGTCCGTCGGATTTTTCTAAGCCTATTTTCAACCACTTCCATGTTTTTGTAGCCCTTGTACATTTTTAAGTTCCACCTGAAATCCTCGCAATCTCGCGCTGTATTTGGCAGCAGTTAAAATCGTGTCTAGGTTGATATTATTTGTTAAAATCTCTATTTGTCGGTGGTCTGTAAAGAAAAAACAAACAGCATAAAATTTATCAAAGTTATTGCCATACCAACTATCTTTATCTTCAAAAAAACCCAGCCAATGCTTTATTTTGGGCACATCTAAAAGATATAACGGCTTATCAACCATACGAACAATTAGGTGCTCATCAAGAAATGCCTCTTCACATAAGACAAAAAAAGATAGATCAACAGCATTATTAATTACAAAGGAAACACCTGTTTCTGATTCTAAATAATCAATATTTCTTTTTTCAAAGATCGGAAGAGCACACGTCTGAACTCCAGTCACACTGATATATCTCGTATGCCGTCTTCTGCTTGAAAAAAAAAAAAAATTAAAAAAAAAAAAAAAACACACACATCCA
>CAJVYJ010000063.1 GCA_913009475.1 uncultured Actinomycetes bacterium
TCGGTTATGTCGTTATTTGCCGGTAGCTTCATGCTTAAACAACGTTATTTACGGCAATCGTAAGTCCGGGGACATCATACTTAAGCGGACTGTTGCCAAAGCCCGCAACAGCCCAGTGAAGAGGGACAAGTCAAGAGTCAAGAGTGAAAAGTACAAGGTCAAAAAACCCAATAGAATTTTATAAGTTTGTATAAACGCGGCGAATTATTGCTTGGCAACAGTCCGTTAATTCCGCCTTTTCCGTCAGCTTAGTTTTTATTTAACTAATGTTTGATAAAAATCCCTTCAACCTAACTTAGACTCAATTAAGTCCGCTGATTTGATTCCTTCCAATCTCAGAAAAGATATTGTCTTTATTGGCGTTAAACAATTTAATAATAATTAAGCATGGCGTCTCCGGAATTCCATCTTATTTTTTTATTGAGAAGCCGATAACAATAGATAAGAAGTTGTATATTATTAGGAACCATGATTTACAAAGACGTAAAGCGAAAAAATAGACGCTCGTTACTAATCCCGAGCCTACTTATAATCGGGATGTTATTCGCTGTATTCGGTGGCTGGCTTTACTTTCAACCAAGATTTCCGGTTCTAAAAGATCCTAAAATCATGACTTATACCTGGAACTATCAGAATCAACCCTACTCTTTATCTCTTGCAGTTTATAAAAGTGTTTTTGATTACTATAACCATAAGCAGAAGGGCATCTTTATCGGTCATGAAGAGACTTCTTTAAATCGGTATTTGAAGATCCCGGCTGAGGATAATACCTTTAAGGAGTTAACGGAAAAATTAAATGAGTTAGCTGTGAAAAATGGGCTGGATGATGATCAAAAGCTAGAGTTGGCTGTCTCTTTTGTTCAGAACATTTCCTATGATACCGCTAAAGCTAAAACCGATCTTAAACATCCAAGGTATGCCTACGAAGTTTTATATGAAGACAAGGGCATCTGTTCCGGTAAGAGCTTTCTTATGTACGCTATTCTAAGACAGATGGGTTATGGCAGCGCTATCTTTGATTACCCAAATGAAAAACATATGAATGTCGGGGTTGAGACAGCTATGGAGTATTCGACCGATAATACCGGTTATTCTATGGTCGAGACGACTAATCCCAAATTAAAAATAGGCGTAATACCAAGTATCGATAAAACCAGCCGCCAAGCGCAGGAAAAACAAGGCTTGCAGCAGTTCAATCTTAGAAATCCCAATACTACCTCCGGGACTGATTTGTCCAGCCCAAAACTCTACGCTAAAACCAGTGGAAAAAAGTATAACGGCGTTATTCGCACATTTCAAGCTGAGCGTGAGATTGCCGATATCAAAAATTTTCTGTCGCGCCGGGGGCCGATCATTAAACAAAAAGAAGGCGAGATTACTATAATAGAGCAGCGTATGAGAGCCTTAAAATCCAGTAACAATGTTCCGGCTTATAACGCACTCGTTAACCCCCATAACCGACTGGTTAATGAAGCAAAAGCCATGATAGATGAGTATAATAGCCAAGTCAATAAATATAATTCTTTAGTCAAAGAGACATTTTCTTAGGTTCAAATCCTCCATAAACTGAAGACCAGAGTGCTTACAAGGGGATGGATGGTAGGAAGCCAGGCGGCGATAAGTAGAGCGTATGCTTTATACGTGACGCGCATAGCCACCGCCGGCTGACGACGCAGGAAATGGGCGTAAATCGTAAAACGTAAATCGTGGACCAGAAGGTTTGTCGCTGAAACGTACGCTTCTTACTTCTTACGTATTACTTTTTACGAACGAAAAAAAGCCGCGTAAGACGTAAAACGTAAAAAGGGGAAACGAAATCAAATCCTAACGGCTTTTCTTTCGTTTCGTAGGCGCTACAGGATTCGAACCTGTGACCTTGGGATTAAGAGTCCCCTGCTCTACCAACTAAGCTAAGCGCCCAAATATTCGTATAATCTCCAGTTGCTCTATATTAAATATATACGATAGATTTTTCAACTACATATATTTTTTTATCTTAAAACTCTTTAAAAATACTCATCTTTCGCCATCCGATAAAATTTCCTAACCCCGCGATTTTGTGATGGATTACTTAGAACCCATCGAGGAAAATTAGGTTATGTCCGTAATGAATAAGATAAATTAAATATTTTCTTGACATAAAGCAAACTACTATTATAATAAAACGTTAATAACAAACTTACATTACAAATATTTAAACTGGGATTATAAAGATGCTGCATAAACATTTTACAACTTACACATTGGTTACGCTTTTACTGGCTATGTTAGCGGGACTATTTACTTTTTTCTACTTAAATTCAGTGCGTGCGTTGGAGTCTAAGGCGATTCAAGTGAAACTGGCTTCTTTTAAAAGCAAGGAAACGGTAATATTGGCAAAGAGGGATATTACTGCCGGAACAATAATAAATAGTGATGACGTCAAGGGCGTTAAAATTCTTTCGGCTTATGTTTCACCGCGGGCTGTCAGAAAGGTAAGTGAGGCTATAGGCCAAACCGCGCAAGCGGACATTTACAAGGGTGAACAGATCGCCGCCGGACGGGTTGCCGTGTCAAAGGGCGAAATGTCGGCCTCCGGAATTATAGGTAAAGATAAGGTTGCTTTAGCTTTGCCGGTTGATGAGATTTCAGGTGTAGGCGGCGGCATCAGGGCTGGGGATTATGTGGATATTTTAGTTACTTATGAGGAGAGTAATAATACGCAAATTATCTATAAGCATATATTAGTTCGGGGTTTAAGCGGCGTTTATCCTTTTGGCGCTGCCGGCAATAAACGGCAATCAGGAGTCGGCTTCAATAACGGCAACGATAATGCAGCGAGTTCTCCGAGTGCCGTAATTTTAGAGGTTAATGAGAGTCAGGCGGAGGCGCTGACTTATGCTTCAGAAAAAGGCAAATTGCGTTTAGCTTTACTCCCGGCCCAGGAAGAATAATGATAAAAAACTCGGAACATGCTATTGAGAATCATGGTAAGAGAATAAGATTATTTTTAGCGGCTGATAATGTTGCCTCCTTAAATAATACCTTACAGTTACTAAGTGAATACCATGAATTTGAGATAGTCGATACTGCCCTGGACGGTGAGGATTGTTTACAAAAGATTACTCTTTGCCGGCCGGACATTGTTATCGCGGAATTGGCTCTACCAAAAATTTCCGGTGTAAAAATAGCTGAGTATTTGAGCTTGGAGCGTCCGGAAATATCAACAGCTCTCCTAGCGGATCAAAGTAATCTAGGCTTTTATCGAAGTGCTATGTTGGCCGGTGCCAGGGAGTTTTTGATTACGCCGGTAACCGGTGAAGAGCTGGCTTTCTCTTTAAAGAGGCTTTTTGAAATTGAGAAAGAAAGGCGGCAAAGAAAACGAACATCACTAAACTACGATTTAAAATCGGAAATAAAAGCCAAAAATAAAAATGGGAAGATAATACTGGTCAGTGGGGGCAAGGGAGGTACCGGACGCTCTTTTATCAGTGCTAATCTGGCTAATATTTACGCGAAATCTTATCCGCATCGTCGGGTGGCGGTAGCAGATTTCGATTTACAGTTCGGTGATATATGCGCGATTTATGACCTGGTTCCGAAAAAAAGTCTGGCTGATTTAGTGCCGGTGGCTGACGAGCTCGACCAGGCGACATTAAATTCGGTAGCGGTTATGACTGATAATATTTGTCTATTTGCCAGCCCTACTGAATTGGAACGCAGTGAGCTGGTCTCATCCCATTTTACGGTTAAGTTACTGGAAGCTTGCCGCCGTTATTATGATTTGACCATAATAAATACCGGTGCTTTGATGACGGACATCTATCTTGACCTTATGGAACAGTCGGATTATATGATGTTGGTGGCTAATCCCGAAGTTTTATCAGTTAAAGCTTGCGCGCAAATTGGGAGAATTTATAAAAAAATGGGCTTGCCTAAAGAGGCCATCGGATTTGTTTTAAATAAGCACGCTGATTCACGCTTGCTGACACCCGAGCGTATTGCCGAACGCCTAAATATTAAATATATAACTTCAATACCGAATGTGCCGGAGGAGGTCAGCCAAATGTTAAACGAAGGGAAATTGATAATTGAAACTGACAGCGCGGCATTCTTGGCTTTCCCTAAACTAATAAGCGCGTTGGCGGCTAGAGTCGGTTTTTCTACCGCGCCCACATAAATCGGTTCAATCAATATAAAGGATATTTAACCATTGTCTTTATTGGCACGTTTAGATAAATCGAAAAATACTATTCCCGGTTTGCGGCTGGTCGAATATCATCGTCTGGTCCGTAAAAGTTTATATGCTCTCATCAGTCCGGCGGAGATACTGATGTCGCTTGAGGTTAATCCGGGGCAGGTGCGGAAAGAGTTACGCGGGCGCATCCTGGAGATTATCGATAAAGAGAATTTAGTGCTGCCTCAGGTCGAAAAAGAAGAGCTTATTACCTATATATTAAATGATATTCTTGGTTTTGGCCCCATCGAACCCTTACTTGGGGACACCGATATCAGTGAGATTATGGTCAATGGCCCTTATAGAGTATTTATTGAGAAAAACGGCAAAATCGAGGAGACGGATATAGTTTTCGAGGACGCCGATCATGTGATGAATCTAATTGATAAGATTGTTGCCCCCGTCGGCCGGCGAATCGATGAGAGCTCGCCTATGGTTGACGCCAGATTACCCGACGGGTCACGGGTAAATGTGATTATTCCACCGCTGTCAATTAGCGGCCCGACTATTACTATTCGCAAATTTCGCCGTCAAGTTTTCACTATGGATGAACTGGTGGAGCTGGGTACAATCACTGCGCCGATGAAACAATTTTTTGATAACTGTATCCGGGCGCGTTTAAATATTATTGTCACCGGCGGTACCGGCTCCGGCAAAACCACATTTTTAAACGCCCTCTCTTCATTGATTCCTCTTAGCGAGCGGATAATCACGATTGAGGATTCGGCTGAGCTTAGATTTAATCAGCCTCATGTAATCTCCCTGGAAAGCCGGCCCCCAAATATTGAGGGCAAGGGCAAAGTGTCTATTAGAGATTTGGTAATCAACGCTTTAAGAATGAGGCCGGAACGTTTAGTCGTTGGTGAGGTGCGCGGCGGCGAAGCGTTGGACATGTTGCAGGCTATGAATACCGGACATGACGGTTCCTTGACAACCGCTCACGCCAACTCACCCAAAGAAGCCATTTCGCGGATTGAGACCATGGCGATGATGGCCGGCATGGAGCTTCCCATTGAAGCCATTAGAGAACAGATAGCGGGTGGTATAAGTTTAATTATCCATTTGGGTAGATTTCCCGGCGGTTCGCGTAAAGTAAGTGAGATCTCGGAAGTGGCCAACGTTATCGCGGGCCATGTTGAATTAAGGAATATCATATTTTTTAAACAATCAGGCGTGGATGAAACCGGCGCGGTCAAGGGTGATTTTTATTATTCAGGTACGCCGCCGAAATTTATAGATAATTTTGACACTTTGTCTCTGCCGAAAATAGACTATTTCAGCTTGAAAAAGAGAATAAAATTATGAATATCAGTTTGCTTGAAGAGTCCATAATATCGATATTTGCTGCCTTGGCCACCTATTTTGTCATAAATACTGTTAAACTATTGTCTGGTAGGTATCGCCGCCGACAAATAATAAACGCGCGTTTGGCGCGATTGACTCAAATGAGCTATACCGGCTTTAATAGTAATGAGCTGATAAATATATGGCAACTCCCGGTGGCGTATTGGTTAAAGACGAAGAGCGGAAAAAGTTTTAGGGATAAGGTTATAAAGGCCAGATTAAAGTCAAGTCCGCTTGATATAGCCGGTAAGATGTTTTTGTTGAGTCTGGTCGCTATATTAATAGGCTTATTAATATTAAATTCTTTTTTATCAGCTGTTGTTCTAGTCTTCGGCCTATATTTTGCCAACATAATGTGGCTAAGAAAACGCATATCAACGTATCAACGGAATTTTACCGGCCAATTACCGTCCACGTTGATGTTGATCGCGAACTCACTCAGTTCCGGGTCGTCATTGACCCAAGCTTTTCAATATGGGGCGCGGGAAAGCCGTCCGCCGATTAAGAACGAGTTATCAAAGGTAGTTGAGCAATTGAGCATCGGCGTTAATTTGGATAAGGCGCTGGAAAAACTTTATCAGGATATTAAGGTCCCGGAATTGGAGACAATAATCTCCGCTCTTATTATTCAGCGGCGGGCGGGGGGTAATTTGGCAAAATTGCTCAAGCGCACCAGTGAGCTGTTGAGAGAAAAAAATGATCTCAAAAATGAACTGATGGTGCAGACGGCTCAAAGCCGTTTTTCCGGTAAAATAATCGGTTTGATGCCGGTGGTGGTAATTGGGTTTCTAACCATAGTTGACAGGGAATTTATCGCTCCACTTTTCACTACCAGCCTGGGGATGTTGATATTGTTGTTGTCTTCAGCGGCGGAACTGGTTGGTTTTCTTTTAATCCGTCGGATATTAGATATAAGCTTTTGAAAGGGAAATTATGATAGATATGATTTGGCAACCGATAATATCTCTGACAGTGTTCGCCGTCATATTCTTAGCTTTTAACTTGAGGCGTCCGGCCGTTGATCGGTTAGTCTTACGGCGTTTAGATAAATTTACCGCTCGTCCGATAGCGGCTCCGGAGGCGCTGGAACCTAAGTCAGCTTTTTCACCGATAATTAAACCGGCTCGTCTCTTGGCCGAACTTAGGCCTATTGCTTATCTATTATTATTTCTCATTAAGTCAAAGCAATCTACAAAAATCAAAAAACAGATTTTAGCATCAGGCTTTGCCCATCGTTTGTCAGTGCGGGATTATTTTAGCGTGAAGCTCCTGTCGGCTATTTTAATATCCCTGGCCTCAATGACCTTTCTTCTCAATACAGGCGCTATTCTTCCCCTGGGTCTATTGGTCGCTGCTTACGGCGGATTTATATTTCCTGACCTTATCTTGTCGGGGATGGTTGAAGAGAGGCAAACTTTTATTAGAAGGTTATTGCCGGACGCCATAGATATTTTGGTTGTCGGTGTCGAGTCAGGTTTGGGCTTTGAGCGTGCCATACGCCTTTATACTGAAAGATTTAGCGGCGCTTTAAGTGAGGAATTCAGTAAAGCATTGGCGGAAATCGATTTGGGCCGAACACGTCGTCGCGCCTTAACTGATTTGGCGACGCGTAACCAATTACGCGAACTTAACTTATTTGTTTCCGCTGTTTTGCAGGCGGAAAAGTTAGGAACGCCGCTGGCGGTGATCTTGGCTATACAATCGGAAGAAGCGCGCTCAAGGCATAGGCAATGGGTTCAGGAGGTATCAGCTAAAGCGCCTATAAAAATATTATTTCCACTGGCCGGTCTTATATTACCGGCTTTATTTGGAGTTTTAATCGGACCGGTAGTTATTAAGATGCTGGCGGGCGGATAAGCAAGTGTGACGCTGTATAAATCTTTAAGTCAATAAATCAAAAAAAGGAGGTGCAAAATGGTCAAATTATTAAATGATGAGAGTGGTTCAGTCTTGACCGAGTACGGATTATTGGTGGTTATAATTGCCTTGAGTTTGATTGTGGTCTTAGGGTTATTTCGCGATACGCTAAAGCAGAAATTTCAAGAGATAATCAACTCGCTCCAGGGCGTCAAGGTCACGAGTTAAAATCAATGGTATTGGGTGAAAAAGTCATATTAGTCATGGTTGTGGTGGTCGCTGTTTATACGGACATTAAATACCGAAAAATTTATAATATCTCAACTTTTGCCGGGACCGGCGCCGGTCTGCTTTTGTCGGTCTATGCCGGTGGTCTTCATGGACTAAAAGTGAATTTAGCGGGTTTAGTATTTGGACTGGCGCTGCTTATGCCCATATTTTATCTGGGCGGTGTGGGCGGCGGTGACGTGAAACTATTAGCTACTGTCGGCGCTATCGGCGGTTATCCATTTATACTTTGGGCTTCATCTTATATGGCGGTTGCAGGCGTGTTTATGGCTATCGCCTCTTTATTACGGCAAGGCCGCTTAAAGAAATCAGCTGGGAGAATCGGCCGGTTTATCCGCTCCCTTCTATTTTTCGTCTCCGTACCGGCGGCGGGAATCTATCTTCCCGACAACGAGGGAAATATATCACTACCTTATGGCGCGGCTATCGGTCTGGGCGCCCTGGCGGCAATTTTTCTAAGGTTTTAAATATGAGCGGCCATGCTTCCAGAGGTGAAATGGTTGTTGCCGGTTTAACAATAGTAATAGCCGTGCTGTATATCTTTTTGAATCACAATAATTCAAATGCTGAAAAGATGAAATCCACGCTTAAAAAAAATACGGCACCAAGATACAAAGTGATTGTACATAAAAAAGCAAAATTGCCGCGAACCGACATCTTCGACAGTCACGATTTTAACGAAGTAGGCCGTCCGCCGCGATCGAAAATCGTTTGGCGGCAACAGACCAAACTGATGGGCCTGGGGTCAAAGACGGTGAAATATACGACTTTCAGTTCTCCTGAGGAGCTGCAAAGATATTTTACTGATAAGTTGGGCGATAAATACGCCATCATCCGCGATGATTTGACAAGTGACAATGGCATGGGTTGGAACGGATTGTTCCTAGACCCGGAAGTTGATGAGCTGATAGCTATATTTTCAACCAGTCGCCGTTTAGATCGGCCACCGGGCGGCCTTGAGAATCCGTCTTCAGTCTCAGTGATGAAAGTAGAGAACTTAAAAGATGTTAAAAGGTGAAAAAGGAACTGTAATCATAGAATACGCGTTGATTACACTGTTGACTCTGGGATTACTGTTATTTCTCGTCCAGGTGTCGGGGGCGAATATTTTTAAAATATATATCAGTAAAGTCGCCGGCGCTTTTTTAATTAAAGTCGCCGGTATTGGCGACCTGGGTTCGGCGGTGAATAAAATAGGCAGATTTTAAGAAGTGAGCGCGAATGAGCGTAGTGCGTAGAGGGTTGAGGGTAGAAAATTACAAAATTCGGCTGTTTGATAATGAAAAATTATAACTATTTAAACGTGGTAAAAGGTTTATTTATAGGATGATAGTTTTTAAGCAGTCTTAAAATTAAAAATTGTAAAACGAAGAGGCATGTTGAGTTGATGAAAACCGACACTCTGAGAAGGGGCTGGGAGTGTTGATGTGAGAGGGTTGAGGGTAGAAAAAAGCACGGTGGAAGCTGGATTCCCGATCGGGGTCGGCAGTGACAAACAAAGCTTACTTCCCCCTCTTTTCTAAAGAGGGGTTGGGGGAGATTGTCATGTACTAGATTTGCA
>CAJVYJ010000064.1 GCA_913009475.1 uncultured Actinomycetes bacterium
TTTTTTTTTTTCAAGCAGAAGACGGCATACGAGATATATCAGTGTGACTGGAGTTCAGACGTGTGCTCTTCCGATCTCTTTAGCGAAAATCAAACAAGGCTCTTTAGGGTATTCTTTTATCGCTACGCGTTATAATGTCGGTGAAATATGTGCGGCAGCGGAGTTGGCGGCAGCCAGTGGCTGTGATTTTTTTGAGCTTAAAACCTTGGTTAACCAAAAGAATAAACAGGTAATAGATTTGCCTGATAGTTCGCAAAAACAACTTTTCCGTCAACTAAACCAATTAAAAAAGTTAAAACTGCCTATAGATTTGGTATTGGCTAACTCCTTGGATTATTTAGTGAAAAAAGAGGTTAATGCATCACAGGCAAATCTATGTTACGCGAAGAAAATGCGGGCTGTCATTACGCCGGACGGGGTTTATCCTTGCGCCAATCTGCGCGGTAATAAAAAATGGTACTTGGGTAATCCGCAAAAAGAAAATCTAGCTTTTATATGGAGGAGAAATAATCTGATGGAGATTAAGCCCGATGAGACTTGCAGGGGTTACTGCGCCCGGCGGGAATTTAATATTTATCTCGAATGCTTGGCGCAGGCCGATAAAAAAGGCGCCTCTCTGATAAATTATTTAAACTCAACCGGCAACAACGCCAAAGCTGGTGATGAAGATTTTATCTGAGCAAATTTTAAATATACCTCCGGTCCGAGTTGTTTTTGATGATGATGATATCGCGGATATTTCAGCACTGATCGGTCGATCTTTAAGAAGTGGTAAATTAACTCAAGGTCCGCTGGTCAAAGAGTTTGAAACCGATTTTTCCACCTGGGTCGGGAATCATGAAACGGTAGCGGTCAATAGTGCCACCAGTGGCCTGGAGATCATCTTAAGGGCTTTAGGCGTAGCCGGTAAAGAAGTGATTGTTCCCGCTAATACCTTCGTCGCTACCGCCGCCGCGGCCTTGCACGCCGGCGCCTCAGTTAAATTCGCTGACATTGAGTTGGGGACTTACGCGCTTGAGCCGAAATCTTTATTGGAGCGTATTTCAGCCAAGACGACCGCGGTAATCATTGTCCATATTGGCGGTATTATTAGCGATAATATTGGAATTATTCGTGATATATGCCGGCAAAAAAACGTTTTTTTAGTCGAAGACGCAGCTCAGGCCTTAGGGTCATATTATAATAATCAGAGTGCGGGTACTTTTGGTGAAGCTGGAGCCTTTTCTTTTTTTCCAACCAAAATCATTACCACCGGCGAAGGTGGAATGATAGTCAGCTCTAATCAGGCGTTGCGCGACCAAGCGTTGATTCTAAGAAATCACGGCAAGAACAATCACGAGGAGTGTGTTGCTCTCGGGCATAACTGGCGTATGAGTGAGATAAACGCGGCCTTGGGAATAGTTCACCTAAAAAAATTGGCTACATTTCTCGCGGTAAAAAGAGGTATCGCTAAATTTTACAATTCAGAATTAGCCGCTTTTCCTGGGCTGAGATTGACGGATGTCAATTCTTTAAATAACCAGAGTTACTATAAATACATTGCTTTACTTGACCCGGCAATTAAAAAAGACAAGCTTAAATTATATTTAAAACAGAGATACAACATCTCTCTTAGCGGTGATGTTTTCCCTAAACCCTGTCCGCACCTAAAAGTTTTTAGAGTCAAAGAGAATTTTCCTCAAGCAGAAGATTTTTGCCGGCGTCATATCTGTCTACCCATTTATCCGAATATGAGCTTGGAAGAGGCGCGCTTTGTTGTTGAGGCCCTTAAAGACGCTATAATAAACTCTTAATCTTGATTGATCGGTTACATGACTCACAATATGAATCCGATTTTATATCGGTATCGGTGACGCTGTTGGAAAAAAACATGACACATTTATTATTATGACAATGGTTAAGGCCGAGTACATGACCAAGCTCATGAATAGCTTCTTTGCGGATTCTTTCTTCTAAAAGTTGCTTGTTGGAAATCAGGCCGTAAAATCCCGGCTGTAACCGGGCAATGGAGATTAAAGCTACTTTTCCGGATATCTCAGCTTCACCAAAGACAAAGGTTAATTTCGGTACAAACAAGTCAACTGAGGTAACGCCTAAAACCAAGTCGCCGTCGCTTGATTCGCTTTTTAGGCGCTTTAATATCATCGAGGATGAATATTGTTGACGTTTTATATCGTAAGCGTAGGATGGCTCCGGCTCCGGCATCTCGACAATAACCGCCTTTTTAAAATTATGCTTAAGGCTTTGTGCCAAGCTATTTAATATATTAAACTCAATATCACCTATCGGCACAACCAGCAAACGGCTCACTATATAACCACCCTTTGGTATTTTTCTATAATAAAGATTATATCTTCTTAACGCTTTTTTCCCTAAATATGATTAATTTAAAATAGGTGCCCTTTTGTCAGGAAATCCGGAGGGGGGTCAGGTCTTGCATTTTCGCAAAAGGGGCCAGGTCTTCAATCATCATTTTTGGGTAAATATTAAGCATAAACTTAAAAAGTTGTTGCCGACTGCTTAGGTGTCGGTTAAAATGAAACGATATTTGGAGTTCCGGACAAAAAGTGTTATCGGCCGGTCAAAGAAGAGAACACGGAGTAAAAATGAAAGATCTTATCATTGTCGGCGCCGGTCCGGCCGGCTTTACCGCCGCCATCTATGGCTTACGCGCTAAGCTGGACCTGTTCATGTTGGAAAAAACCGGTCCCGGGGGTCAAATCGCCTTATCAGACGTCATCGAAAACTATCCGGGTTATTCCAGCATCAGCGGCTTGGAATTGATGCAAAAATTTGAGGAACATGCTAAAAAATTTGGTTTGGAAATTCAAAGCTCGGAAGTGACCGGGGTTGAAGACCGGGGCGACTATAAGCTGGTTAAAACCACCAGCGGAGATATTGAGACGAAAGCGGTAATCATCTGCTCCGGCGCTAAGCCGCGTAAACTGGATGTACCGGGTGAGAAAGAGTTTACCGGGCGCGGCGTCTCCTACTGCGCTACCTGTGACGGGTTTTTCTTCAAGGGTAAAGATGTAGTCACTGTCGGCGGCGGCGACACCGCTGTTAAAGAGTCGTTATTTTTAACCAAGATGGTCAACAAAGTTTTCTTGGTACATCGTCGTGACGCGTTGCGGGCGGAAAAAATAATTCAGGAAAAAGCTCTGACGAGCCCTAAGATAAACATCCAATGGGATGCCGTTGTAACCGAGATAAAAGGCAATACGAAAGTCGAAGGCGTCGCCATCAAGAATGTTAAAACCGGCGCCGAGGAAGTGCTGCCGGTTCAAGGGATTTTTATTTTTGTCGGCATAGTACCTAACACAGGATTTCTTAACCTGGTCGATAAAGATGAAGCCGGTTTTGTTAAAGTAAATAAGAAGATGGAAACTAACATCCCCGGCATTTTTGCCGCCGGTGATTGTCGTGATACTCCCCTTAGGCAAGTAGTGACAGCTGTTGGTGATGCAGCTATCGCCGTTACTTCCGCGGAAACATATATTGAGAGACTGAAATAGGAGCTATACTTGAATAACTATCTCTTCCGGCTCATGACCCTCTTCAACTACGTCATCATCGTTCAAACTAACGCGTCCGGGTTTTTTAAATGATGATATTTTCGGATACTCAAACATTCTCTTTAGCTCCGGTGATAATCTGTCGGTAATCTCCTCTTCGATATTCTCTGAGAGTAGCGCTTCCTTTAAAGCCATAAATACCGCTCGGCTTGATTTTTCCGCCGCGGAGATTGATCTTATTTCACTTAGCTCGCGTACCCGATTTAAAAATTCCATCTTTGTTTTCACTTTAATCGCCTCCAATTATTTTTTGCTCTTATAATATTTATACCTCGTAAATAAATGTGTCTAACATCAAAGAGAGTCGCAATTAGGGGAGAGTCAAGAGGAACTTTACAAAGCTTAGTAAGCTGTCGCGTAAAGGTTGAAGGTAGAAAAGTATAGGGGTGTGATTAACGCCGGTCATGTGGGTTTCGGGCCGGCTAAGTTAGGATACGCAGACAAGGGCCAACCGGAAGTTTTACGCCGGCTGTTGGAGGAGCGAGTAGCCGAAGGCTATGATGCGATTACTTTGGAAATCGAGCGAAAAACCGACAAAAATGATGCCGCTGTGCTGGCGGAGTTTAAAAGAGCTCATCCCAATATTTTTATATCCGCTTGGCTATTGGGGTTGAAGAATAGGCACCGCTATAGGTTGCTAAAAAAAGCATAGACCTATTTATGTATGAAGTTTATATAGAATATGGACATCCTTTTATCCGTTTCGATCAATATGCGAAAATGGCTAAGACGGAAGGCATTCTTAATAAGTCGATATTCGCCATCAGTATTGTTACAGTTGACAACATCAGTACGGAAAATCAGCTGCGTTATATTCGCGAGCTAGCGCCGTCGATGCCCGGCAAATATAAGGTTTTCGCTCGTTTAACACCTAAACCGTTGCTTAATTATAGGCAGACCCACACGACTATTAAGGTTAAATAAAAGGGGTCAGATCTTCAATCTTGACAATTGGCTGTTCGTTAACCAAGAATAATTGTCAAGATTGAAGATCTGACCCCTTTTTGCGAAAATGCAAGACCTGACCCCCGCTTAGAATGGGCACTCACCCGCCAAACAACCACCGGAGAATTCAGCGTCAGCCGTAATTCTTCTTTCACCGCTTGGACCGGGCGTGATATTTAACACCTGATTTTTTTTGCTGCCGTACCGGTAAACAGTAATGCCTTTACATTTTAATCTGTAAGCTAGTAAAAATATCTCTTTTACATCATTGACTGTGGCCGAAGCCGGTAGATTAACTGTTTTGGAAACAGCGTTGTCCACGTATTTTTGAAAAGCCGCCTGCATTTTCACATGCCACTTAGGCTCAATATCAAAAGCTGTTACGTATAGCCGACGCACAGGCGTTGGTATTTCTGCAATCTCCCTTATAGAACCGCTGATTGCGATCTCGCGCATAAGTTTATCGCTATAAAATCCGTTCTCTCTAGCGGTTTGCGCGAATAATGAGTTAACTTCAGGCAAATGAGTGCCGTCCATAACATCGCGGCTATAGGAGATAGCGAAGAGTGGCTCAATACCACTGGAAGTAGAGGCAATGATGCTAATAGTTCCCGTTGGCGCTACTGTCGTTAAGGTAGCGTTACGCATTATTCTATATCCTTTTTGCTCCCAGCGACTGCCGGGGAAATTAGGAAATGGGCCACGTTCTCCGGCTAATTTCTTAGATTCAGCAATGGCTGCATTGGAGATAAAGCGCATGACTTGTTCCCCCATTTCCAGCGCCTGATCGGAATCATAAGGAATGCCGAGTAAAATCAGAAATTCCGCGAACCCCATTACGCCTAAACCGATTTTGCGATTAGCTTTAGTCGATTTAGCTATCTCCGGCAGCGGAAATTTATTTACATCAATGACATTATTGAGAAAACGCACGGCCAAGCGTGTGGATTTTTCCAACTCTTCCCATTCAACCTCGCCGTTATTAATGAATTTAACTAAGTTCAGCGAGCCCAAATTGCAGGATTCGTTGGGCAGTAACGGCTGTTCGCCGCAGGGATTAGTGGACTCAATATCACCTAAACCAGGTGTGGGGTTGGCTTCATTGATCCTATCGATAAAAACTATGCCAGGGTCACCTTCTTGACAAGCAGCCGCAACCAGCAGCTCAAAGACTTTCCCGGCGTTGAAACGTTTGACCGCTTTCCCGGTGCGGGGATTGACCAGATCGTATTCTTCACCGGCCAGGGCGCGCTGCATAAAATCATCTGTGAGAGCAACGGAAATATTAAAATTGGTTAAATAACCATCTTTTTCTTTACTGCTTATGAACTTTAGAATATCAGGATGGTCAACACGTAAGATACCCATGTTAGCACCACGACGGCGGCCGCCTTGTTTAATTACTTCAGTAGCCGTATCAAAAATCCGCATGAAAGAGACCGGACCTGAGGCGACACCAGCGGTGGTGCGAACGATATCTCCCTCCGGTCGTAAGTTGGAGAAGGAGAACCCGGTGCCGCCACCACTCTGATGAATGAGCGCCATATTTTTCAGACTGGAAAATATACTTTCGATTGAGTCAGCTATCGGCAGTACAAAACAAGCTGAAAGCTGGTTTATATCAGTACCGGCGTTCATCAGTGTTGGTGAATTAGGCAGGAATTTAAGCGTTGCCATTGCCTGAAAGTAATCAGCCGCTGTTTCTTCGGCGTTTTGGCCGTAAAGAGTTTCAGCGGCGGCGACAGCATGAGCCACTCGCTTTAATAAAGAGCGCGGAGTCTCTCTTATTTGACCATTTACATCCTTTAAAAGGTAACGGCGCTCTAATATTTGCCGGGCGTTACGGCTGAAACTCAAGCTATATTCATCCGCCATTTTGTCTGACATCTCCGTTTACTTTAAATCATATACTATTATACCTTTATTATTCCCCAATTAAGCGTCGTTTATAAAACAGCGGATTGTAGTACCAGAGCTTGCTCTGATACTAAATAAGACAAAGCCGGCTCGGCCCGTGTAAGCTGACGCTTTTTGCCATTCTCAGCTCGCCTACGTTTGTCATTCTCAGCTCGCCTGGGAATCCAGGTAAAGAGGTGCATTGGAAATAAGAGCATACAAAGAATTAAAAGGCACGGTTGGCCGTGGATTCCCGATCGGAGTCGGGAATGACAAATACAATGCATGTGAAGAAGAATTAGTTCCTAGTAGCCTATTTACTATTGGAGTTATTTGGCGTCGCCGAAGAACTTTCTGCTTGACTTTGTGCTTGTTTTATCTGAGTAATCAAATTATCGATAGCGGTCAACTTCGACGTGTCATTAATCTGCTTCTTTAAACCGGCAAGAATTTTAAGAGCTGCCGGGTAATCCTGCTTGATTCGGGACAAGTATATGGCATTAATGAATTTGGCAAAGTCATAATCAGGCTTGATTTTTAAAGCTTTGTCTAAAAATGGGCCGGCTTCCTCACCCTTACCCATAGAGATTTTTGTGTATGCCATATTTACCAAAGCCACCGTATCGCTGGAGTCAACTTTTAGAGCCATTTGAAAAACCCCAAGAGCGCTATCGTACCTTTTTTCCTTGTTGTAATCTTGCCCCAGCCGGATTAAAGATTGTATATCATTAGGATTATCTGCTAAGCGTTTATTAAGTTGGTTTATCTCGGCGTTCAGGCTATTATTCCCAGCTGTCGGTGGCAATGAACTCTTGGGTTGTAAAAATAAGAAATAAGCACCGATTATCACAACGACAATCGCTAACCACACGCCTAAAACAATAAAATTAGTATTCGGCCTATTTTTCTCCGCAGTCTTTTTTCCATCCGCCATATATCTACCCTTTGGTCACTATTGCGACAACTGTCTTTTAGTCATAATCACAAATCAGCTTAACAAGATTTTTATCATTTGGCAATACGGATAAACTTAACTTATTTAGTTAAATTCGATAAATATTATGGGCTGGGCGTATTGGTAGTTGAACTTGAAGTTGAGGAGGTCGCACCTGACTTCTGCTTAATTTGGGCTATTAGCTGATCAATAGCGGATATTTTCTCTTTATCAGTCAGCCGGCTTTTTAATCCTTCGAGGATTTTTAAAGACCCTTGATAATCATTCTTTATTTGTTGCAAATAAGACGCCTTCATGAACAGGGCATAGTCAAAATTGGGGTCGATGGTCAATGCTTCATCAATCTTAGCAATGCCGTCATTTGTCTGCCCCATCTGTAATAAAGCCGCACCGGCATCGGTTAAAGCTAATTTATCTTTTGGCTGAAGATTAAGAGCACGCTGAAACATTTTTAACGCGTCGGGATATTTTCCGGCTTCATTATAAATTTCTCCGATACTCAATATCGCATCTAAATCGTTGGGATTTTGAGCCAAACGCTCATTAAACGGTTTGATTTTAGCGGCTATTTGACTATTGCTGGTTGTGGCTAAGTCGGTTTTCTTGTTTATAAATAAAACATATACGCCGATTAGAAGAAGTATCATCCCTACCCAGACACCGAGGATTATAAGGTTGGTTTTAGTTCTTGTGTTATCGTTGATTTCTTCATTATCACTCATGCTATTATTATTCCTTTATGTGGGGTAAATACCGTCCGATAGGCTTGTTTGACCGGAGCGGGATAGTTTAAATCAATACTCAATTAGTTTATCAAGATTCTGGTTAATTCGCAAATAATTTTAATATTACCGTCTATCTTTTCCCAGCATATTAAAGCAGATATAATGATAGGCAGTTTAACGTCATGCCCGGGACTAAAGTTTATGGCCTTCGCCGCAATGGGCGATTCTTGGTATAGTAAATCTTTTCATTTAGATCACCTCCCCAACAAAGAATTAGTCCAACTTAGAATTAGTTTTTCGGTAATTTATAGCTTCTCAGTCTAAGCGAGTTTGATACAACTGTTAATGAACTGGCGGCCATGGCTCCGGCGGCGTACATGGGATTTAATAAGCCGAGAGCGGCTACCGGAATCAATATTGTGTTATAGAAAAACGCTCCAAAGAGGTTTTGTTTTATGGTTTTCATAGTTTGTTTGCTAAGAGCTATAGACCCGGCTACTCCTCGCAGGTCTCCACTTATAAGTGTAATATCGGACGCCTCCATAGCTACGTCCGTACCGGTACCAATGGCGATGCCGATATCCGCCTGCGCCAACGCCGGAGCATCATTGATGCCGTCACCGACCATGGCGACTTTTTTACCCTTTTCTTGTAAACTCTTTACCGCGCTGGCCTTATCTTGAGGTAAAACTTCCGCCAACACTGAATCGATACCGGCTTGCCGGGCGATGGCTTCGGCGGTGCGTTGATTATCTCCGGTAATCATGATAACTTCCAGACCCAAGCGGCGCAATATTTTTACCGCCTCGATTGAATGCTCTTTAATAGTATCGGCAACCCCGACCAAGCCGGCGATTTTATCGTTAAAACCAACATATACCGGTGTCTTACCTTCGCCGGCAATCCTGTCGGCCTCTTTGGTCAAGCCATCGACATCCATTTTATTTTCTTGAATGAATTTACGGCTGCCGATAAATATTTGCGTGCCATTGATATGAGCTTTAATACCGTGGCCGGCCACGGCTTGAAATTCTTTTGGCTCCTCTAAATCCAGACCCTTTTCTTGGGCACGCTGCACAATGGCC
>CAJVYJ010000065.1 GCA_913009475.1 uncultured Actinomycetes bacterium
AAATAAATGAACTGGGTATTGGCCCCGGTGGCTTAGGCGGCAAAAGCACCGCTTTGGGAGTCTCGGTAATAACAGCCCCGACTCATATGGCATGCTTGCCGGTGGCGATAAATATGGGCTGCAATAGTTTAAGGTCCGTCGAAATTAAAGTTTGATAAGTCTAATACGATAAGTGGGAGAAAAATGAGAATATTCTTTACCGGCGGGACCGGCTTTATCGGTCGGAATCTAATAGCTGCTTTAATCAAAAGAGGCGATGAAGTTACAACCATAAGCCGCCACCCGGACAACGCCAAAAAAATATTGAGTGAGAAGGTTACTATAATCAGCGGCGATCCGGCCCAGCCCGGTAGTTGGCAACAAACGGCCGCTGAGAGTGACGCGATAATTAATCTTTGCGGCGCGCCCATATTAGATAAAAAATGGAATGAGAAACGCAAACAACTGCTGCTTGATTCCCGGATATTGCCGACAAGAAGAATAGTTGAAGCGCTAAGCCAAACAGAGACACGACCTAAAGTATTTATCAGTGGTTCCGCCATGAGTTATTATGGCAGCCACGGTGACGAAGAGCTCACGGAAAGTGATAAGTACGGAGATGATTTCAGCGCCAAATTATGCCGGCAATGGGAAGATGAAGCCAATAAAGCTATGGATTTAGAAGTGCGCTTAGTTAATCTGCGCACCAGTGATGTCCTTGGCCGCGAAGGCGGGATGCTCTCGAAGATGCTGCCGCCTTTTAAGTTTTTCATCGGCGGACCGTTTGGCAACGGCCGACAATATGTCTCCTGGATACACATTGATGACTATATAAATATTGTCCTAAGAGCGCTGGTTGATGAGAATATAAGCGGACCGCTCAATATGGCGGCGCCAAATCCGGTTACAAACAAGGAATTCGCTAAGATTCTCGCCCGGGTGCTAAAACGGCCCAGTTGGCTCCCGCTACCTGGTTTTATTATTAAGTTGTTATTTGGCGAAGGCGCTGTATTACTCTTGGAAGGCGAAAAAATAATCCCCAAGAAAGTACTGGACAACGGTTATAAATTTAAATTCAATGAACTTGAGCCGGCGCTAAGCAATCTACTATTTCGGGAGTGATAAACTATCGATACACCTATAATAAAAGCCAGTTTGCCCCTAAGAAGAGAGACGGCGCTCAAACTTAGAGCTGGTGACCTGGTAGAACTCAGCGGAGTAGTTTACACCGCCCGGGACCAAGCACATAAACGTCTGATAAAAGCAATTGAGGCAGGAGAAACATTGCCGATAGCGCTAAGTGACCAGACCATTTATTATGCCGGCCCGGCCCCGGGCAGAAGCGATCAGATTATCGGTTCCATCGGCCCGACTACCTCCAGCCGCATGGATGCTTTTACGCCCCGCCTGTTGGCCGCCGGAGTCCGAGCGCTAATAGGAAAAGGTGACCGTTCACAAATGGTCGTCAACGCGATTAAAGAAAACGTGGCCGTTTACTTTATAACCACCGGAGGCGCCGCCGCTTACCTTTCGCAATTTATCCAAAGAGCGAATATAGTAGCCTGGCCGGAATTAGGCCCGGAAGCAATCTATAAGCTTGATGTTAAAAACTTTCCAGCTGTGGTAGCAATAGATAGTAGAGGTGAAAATATATTTAACCGAAACAAGAAACCATACATCCTTGAAAGCAATGAGTAAAAGTGCTATTTTTAAAATAAGGGGAAAAACTGAAAATATTTATACGCTACTAAGATTTTATTTTAGCTATTAATTTTTGGCAGGGCCTTTTAGTAAAAGGTCAAGGGGGAAACAAAAATTAACTCGCGTTATATTGATCCGCCTAAGAGTATTTTACTCAAGGCAAAAAATATCGATTGGTATAATCTTACTTATTTTCGCAAATGGATGGTTTTAGCGGGAATAACCGGCGTCATTGGCGGTTTGGGTACCATCGCTTTTAATTTTCTTCTTAACAGCTCAATAGAATTTGTGCAATATTTAGTTACCATCCTACCTGACCCGCGCTTGATTTTTCTAATTCCCGCCCTTGGCGGTTTGGCTAATGGTATCTTAAAATATTTTACCGTGCCGGAATCTTTCAACAGTTGCTGCGCTACCGATGCTTGCATTGAAGCTGTTCACGAACATAAAGGTGAAGTAAAAAGCAGAGTCCCGCTTGTTTATATGATAGCCGCGTCTTTGACTATCGGCTCCGGCGGCAGTTCCGGGCGCGAATGTCCAACGGCCTTTATCGGCAGCGGACTCGGTTCAATCGCCTATAAGATAGTCAAGAAATTAAAATTAAACCGGCTCTTTAATTTTAAATTAGACCAGAGTGACAGCCGTCTGATGGCTACGTCGGGAGCCGCTTCCGGCTTGGGAGCTATTTTTAGAGCCCCGTTCGGTTCCGCCCTTTTCAGCTCCGAGGTACTATATACGCGCGGGTTCGAGGTCGGCATTATATTTCCCTCCATCATCGCCGCTGTTATCAGTTATGCAATATTTTCCACGGTCTATGGCTTTGAACCTCTTTACCAGGCTAAAGCAAACTGGAATTTCACCATCGGCTCACTATTCTTCTATCTCATTATCGCGCTGATATGTACCGGAGTCGGAGTTCTTTATACTTTAACTTTTCACCGAACTTTTCGCCTCTTTCACGACGCAAAGATACCAAATTATGTTAAACCCGCCATCGGCGGTTTATTAGAAGGTTTATTAGTCTTGATATTGCCGCAAGTCTGGGGCATGGGTTATGACGTCATTCAAAATATTATCGACTTCAAGCTGGCTTTAGGCCTGATGTTGGTACTGATTGTCGGCAAAACTTTAGCTACTTCATTTACCATCGGCTCAGGGGGCAGCGGTGGTGTAATCGCACCGTCTTTGTTTGTCGGCGCCTTGGTCGGCAGTTCTGTTGGTTCGATTATGACCAGCTTAATACCCCAATTCAGGGGCGAACCTTATATCTTCGCCATTATCGGGATGGGTGCCTTTTTCGCTTCCGTCAGCAAAGCTCCCATCTCCACTTCCATCTTGTTGGTGGAATCGACCAGAAATTATAGTTTACTAATACCGCTGCTCTTCGCCAATACTATGGCTTATATGGTATCCGGCCACATTACTATTTACAGCAGCCAAAAAAAGGAGTATAAGCCGGAAGCAGAGGATGTTTTCGCCACTATAACGGCTAAAGATATAATCCAGCCGGTAAAATTATTATTCTCACCCCAAGATAAACTCTCTAAAGTCTTTTCCACCATCAGGTCACAGCCCCGACAAGACTTCCCTTACGCCGTTACCAATAAGAACAATGAACTTATCGGTGTGCTGACCTGGAATGAAGTCCGTTCCGTGCCCATTAAGGACCGAGACGCTACTTTTGTGAGTGACGTAATGATGGCGGACCCCTTTATGATCAGCGCGGATGTCTCGGCGCATTATATTATTGATCTGCTCCATGAGCATAATATCAAGCATACTTTTATCGTAGAAGATACGGATACCAACAAACTGTTGGGATTAATCAGTCGAGCTTGCATAATAACTTATTACGACGACCTCCTGCCACATCTGAAACTATAAATTAAGACCGTTTAACAACTATTTTTGCCGGTAAAGGTTCTATTTGCTCCGGCATCACTTTTTTTATTATTAAACAGTCTCAAATTAAAATTTAGATAGCGCCTTTTATTCCCTTATGATAACTTGTTGACCATGAAGTTATTTATCACCTTTGAGGGCGGAGAAAACTCAGGCAAGACTACGCAAATTCAACTCCTAGCCGACTACTTACGGCGTGAGGGTCATATTATTGTGGCCACGCGAGAGCCGGGCGGCACTAGAATAGGCGAACAAATTAGAGACTTACTATTAGATTCCGACTTATCTGAGATGGACAGACACACTGAAGCCCTTTTATATGCCGCCAGTCGTGCCCAGTTAGCGCGTGAAGTCATTCGTCCGGCTTTAGAGCAAGGCCATATCGTCATATGTGACCGTTACATTGACTCGTCAATCGCTTATCAAGCCTATGCCCGCGGACTTGAGCGCGAGATAGTAACCGATATAAGTCAATGGGCAACGGGCGACTTAACACCTGATATAACTTTTTTGCTTAAACTACCACCGGAAAAAGGATTGTTGCGCGCCGGCGGAAAAACCGACCGCATCGAAGAAGAGCGATTATCTTTTCATCAACAAGTTGCGCTGGGTTATGATAAGCTGGCCGCTGATAATCCCGAGAGGTTCCGAGTCATTGAAGCCGACAACAACATTGAAATCGTCCACGCTAACATTGTTGACCTGCTTAAACAACGCTTAAAATCATAATACTTTATAGATTCCCTTATCGCTGATATAATTTACTTATGGAAAACAATAATTCTCTATGGCAGGAGATTATCGGCCATCGAGATATTTTATCGCGTTTAAAAAACGCTATTAATCAAAACCAGGTGGCCCATGCCTATCTGTTTTCAGGCCCGAAAGGTGTTGGTAAGCTATCCGTCGCTACTCGCTTCGCGGCTGCTTTAAACTGCGAATTAAGAGATAACACTCTGGATAACTCACCATGTGGCCACTGTATAAGCTGTAAAAATATTTTAAAAAGAACTCACCGCGATACCTATTTTATCCAGCCGGAAGGCAACGCTATAACAATTGCTCAAATCCGCGACATTCGTAAACTGGTTCAACTAAAAAACTACGGTTCCGAGTATAAAGTAATTATTATTGATGAAGCCGATACTATGAATAGGCCGGCCGCCAATTCCTTGTTAAAGATAATCGAAGAACCGCCCGGCCCAGTGGTGTTTATTTTAATCGCCGCCAACCATGAGACGTTACCGCTGACCATTGTCTCTCGATGCAGATTAGTCACTTTCCAACGGTTGCGACTGGCCGAAATCAAGAATTTTTTAATCGCTGAATTTGCATTAGAGCCGGATTCAGCTAAAACAATTGCGTTCTTAAGTCGCGGCATAATGGCTAAAGCCATAGATCTAGCGGCAGACAATAATTTTTTTAAGCGTCGGGAGCGGGTCATAGAAGCTATCTCCGAAATAAAAGACACGGGGCCGGGACGTCTGTCGTTGCTGGCGGAAAACCTTATTCAACACATAAATAGAGAGTTGGCGCGCGTGAAAGAACGCCAGCAAAAATACCTGGATAAACTAGTCGAGCAAAGCACTAATAAAACACATGCCGGCCGCATAAAAAAGCAGCAGTCCAAGAAAGATAAACGAGAGCTGGCTCGATTGGAGAGGTCCGCTTTTGATGATATACTAACTAACTTAAACTCTATCTATCGGGACGCGGTCTTGCTGGCCGTTGGTGGAGATGATAATTTAACGGCCAATATTGACATCGTGCCTGAACTTAAAAAAATAGCCACGGCCACCGGCATTGCCAACGGCCTGGCAGCCGGCTCCCATGTGCGAAAGGCCAGAGAGATGCTCTATAGTAACGTCAGCCCGGAACTGGCCCTAGAATATTTATTCTTTAGTTTACAGGAGGCTTAAAAAATTGATTAATGCTGTCGGAATCTCTTTTCGACATAGTGGAAAAGTACATTATTATAATCCGAACGGATATACGCTGGCAAGCGGGGACCATGTAATAGTTAAGTCCGCTAACGGCTTGGAGTTTGGTGATGTCGACCAGCCGCCTTTTGATATCCCGGAAGAAAATATCACCAGGCCTCTAAAGAAAATTATTAGGCCGGCCACCAATGAAGATCAGGTTGATTTAGCCAAGAATCAAGCCACGGAAAAAGAGGCATTCCAAAAAGCACTGGAACGAATAGCTGAATTTAAGCTGGACATGCACCTAATACGTGTCGAATTATTATTTGACAGATCAAAGATGACTTTTTACTTTTCCTCAGATGAGCGAATCGACTTTCGTGAATTGGTCAAGGATTTAGCCGGTATTTTTAAGACACGCATAGAACTGCGCCAAGTAGGTGTGCGCGACAAAGCCAGGATGATAGGCGGGTTGGGCCACTGCGGGCAGCGACTCTGCTGCACGGTTTTTTTAAATAATTTTGACCCCATATCCATAAGAATGGCAAAAGAACAAAGCTTAAATTTAAATCCGCAAAAAATCTCAGGTGTCTGCGGACGTTTAATGTGTTGTCTGCGCTATGAGTATAAAAACTATAAAGATTTCAATAAACTCGCGCCTAAAAAAGGGTCGATGATAGAGACCGCTACCGGTGAGACAGGTAAGGTGCTTAATATTAATGCCGTCAAAGAAGTGATAACCATCAAAAATAAAGAAGGTATCTTAAGTCAAGTCACCCTGGATGAACTTAAGCAATGCGATTGCGGGCAAGATTGCCAATGTAATAAAAATAACGGCAAAAAGCACAATAACAAAGCTAAGCCTGTTACGAACCCGAAGAATAAAAACTGAAATGATTTAGGACGCGCTTTGCGGTGCTCCTAGCCGACGTAGCTCAGATGGTAGAGCAGCTCACTCGTAATGAGCAGGTCAGCGGTTCGAATCCGCTCGTCGGCTCCAAATAATATATATTTAGTGTCGAATTTCGTTAATATTATATGAATTTTGTCTATTGCTACTTGACATATTTACATCAATTTTGTAAGATAATATCATGTATTACTCAAGATATCTTGAAGCTAATCTCAAAAAGCAGTTGGATACGAAAGAAATAATAGTAGTAACCGGCATGCGCCGTGTCGGCAAAACCACTCTACTGAGAAAAATATTCGTTGATATCAACAGTGATAATAAAGTCTATTTAGATATTGAAAACCCCATCGAGCAAAAGATTTTTGAAGAAACGGATTACAACAATATCTGGGCAAATTTAAAACAGTACGGTATAACCAATAAGCAAAAATCCTATATTTTTATCGACGAAGTTCAAGCCAAGCCGGAAATTATACACGCTATCAAATATCTTTATGACCACTACAACGTAAAATTTTATTTAACCGGTTCAAGCAGTTTTTATTTGAAAAACCTGTTTCCGGAAAGTCTATCGGGGCGTAAGCTCATATTTGAACTGTTTCCTTTAACATTCGCGGAATTTATCGTTTTTAAAAATCAAAAAAAACATTTTTGGCCCAGCTTCAAACAAAAAGATAAACAGAAGAACCGTATTGCCTATGAGAAATCCATAAAATATTACGATGAATATATGCTGTTTGGCGGTTTTCCTCAGGTAGTATTGGAAGATAACCTTGAACAAAAAAAATTAATTCTAAACGACATATTCAAATCTTATTTTGAACTTGACGTAAAATCACTAGCCGGCTTTCGCCGGCTGAGTGCTTTTCGGGATGTGCTGCTACTCTTACTTCAAAGAGTCGGTTCAAAGTTGGATATCTCTAAAATTGCCTCGGAAACTGGAAAATCAAGAGAGACTATCTATAACTATATAGCTTTTTTGCAAAGTACATATTTTATATATCTGGTCGCTCCTTACACAACTAATAAGGATCGCGAAGTGAGTGGCGCTAAAAAAGTTTATATCTGCGATAACGGATTGCTAAATCAATTAGGCCGGGTAAGTTCCGGCAGCTTGTTTGAGAATTCTGTCTTCCATAACTTAAAAAAATATGGGAATATCAGGTATTATCAGAGATATTCTGGGACAGAGATCGATTTCATCCTGGCGGACAATAAAACGGCTTTTGAGGTCAAGACGACGGGATTAAAAACTCATTACAACCGGCTAAAGAGACTGGCTTCCACAATTGACATAGCTGAGAGTTACGTAATTACAAAAAGTTTTGTTGCTGATCACGGTTTTATCTTGGCAACTGATATTTAAACGCAATATTTGCATGGAAAGCATTGAGAAATTTAAATATATTAACACTTGTCAGAAATACTCGGACAGTCTCATAGGGTTGCGGCCGAAAAGTCCTGCGGCCGGTAAAAGAAGAGGTTGATTATGTACTTAGTTATCGATACGGAAACGACGGGTCTGCCTAAACGCTGGTCGGCGCCCGCCAGTGACCTTAAAAACTGGCCGCGGCTGGTACAAATCGCGTGGCTCTTGTTTGATAAAGACGGTGTTGAACAGGAAAGCCGTGAATTAATTATCAAGCCTATAGGTTACTCGATACCTAAAATCGCCAGCCAAATTCATGGCATCTCCCACGCCCAAGCAGTTGATGAAGGCGTTTTGGTAACGCCGGCTTTGGAAGAATTTGCCGGCGCCGTAGCCAAAAGCCAAACGCTGGTAGCGCACAATATGAGTTTTGATGAGAATGTAATCACCGCCGAATTCATCCGCGCCGAACTGCCAAATGTTTTTTCCGGTATCACCAAAGTCTGCACCAAAGATATCTCGACCGACTACTGCAAACTGCCCGGGCGTTACGGCTATAAGTGGCCGTCACTCCAAGAACTGCACCGCACACTCTTCAGCCAAGACTTTACGGAAACGCACCACGCCCTCAATGACGCCCGCGTCTGCGCTAAGTGCTTCTTCGAACTAAAAACTCTGGGAATCACCTAGAAGCATGTCCGAACACGCAATCTACGTCACTCAACCCCACAAAGTAAAGTATTTAAGGGGGTCAGGTCTTGCATTTGTGCATTTTCATTAAAATGCGAAAATGCAAGACCTGACCCCAAGGAAAATATCTTGCCACTAACCCTTCTGCTTTTGATAAGATAAGAGTAAGCATTCAAACAAGGAGCGCAACTTGGTTCGTTTTCTGCATACCGGAGACTGGCAACTGGGGATGACCCGCCGTTATTTCTCCACCGGAGTTCAGGAAAGGTTCACCCAGTCCCGCTTTGATGCTATAGATCGGAAGAGCGTCGTGTAGGGAAAGAGTGTAGATCTCGGTGGTCGCCGTATCATTAAAAAAAAAATAAAACAAAAAAAAAAAAAAACAGAAAATGCCTAACTCTCTGACACTGTGTGCGACTGTCCTCGACGACTCTT
>CAJVYJ010000066.1 GCA_913009475.1 uncultured Actinomycetes bacterium
GGAGAGGGGTGTAAGAATATGGTTGTAGGATAGTTGTATGACTGATGTGTGGAGTGTTTGTGTTTTTTTTTTCAAGCAGAAGACGGCATACGAGATATATCAGTGTGACTGGAGTTCAGACGTGTGCTCTTCCGATCTGGTATGGGCACGGATTATCGGGTCTAAGACGATATGCGGCCAGCGGTGCCGGCGCGCCCCTTCCACTATTACTTCGACTATCTCCGGCTCAGCCAGCATTCCGATTTTTACAGCCATGATATCAAAGTCAGCGGCCAGCGCGCTTATCTGTTCGGCAACGATTTTTGGCGGCAAGGGGTATACTTCGTTGACTCCCATAGTATTTTGCGCCGTTACCGCGGTTAACACCGATAGGCCATAGACACCTTGTCGCAGAAGAGTTTTAATGTCGGCCTGAACGCCGGCCCCGCCGCCGGGATCCGAACCGCCGATAATCAACACGTTTACCGGTTTATTACCTTGATTTGAAGTGTTCATAACCGACTCCGCTTAATTGGTACCAACTGCCGTTTCCCTTCAATAAACTCAAACCCGGTCGGCCGACTATTTTACCGATAACGGTTATTTCCGTGCCTGTTTGGGTGGTAACGCTGCTGATTATATCCTTAGCCCGATTGGGAGGACTGACAATAATCAATTCATAATCTTCTCCGCCGTTTAACGCCGCTTCCAGTGGATCGATATTTAGCTCTTTACTAATCCTTAAGGTCTCATTATCAATAGGAATGTTTTCAACTCGTACTTGAGCGCCAACCCGCGCGGCCCGGCATATATTACCTAGATCGCGAACCAAACCGTCGGAGATGTCCTCAATAGCTCCACAACCTGCGGCCGCCGCCAGCCGGGCTTCTCTTACCCGCGGACGGGGATAGTAGTGGGCAGTTCTAAGCTTGTCGGCTTTAATAGTCCGCTTTGATTTAATAGCCGCCAGCCCCAGGGCCGAGGCGCCCAGATGTCCGCTGATTAATATGATGTCGCCTGCGCGCGCTTGGTCGCGCCGCTGCTTTACTGCCTTATCGACCGTTCCGGTTAGCGCTACGTTAATGATGTTTATCGATGATTTCGTTAAATCACCGCCGATAATTTGCACGCCGAACTCTTTGGCGCATTCAACTATACCGCGATAAATATCCTCGACAAAAACAATCTCAGTATCTTCTCTTAATCCTAAGGAGACGACGGCGTATTTGGGCGTTCCGGCCATAGCCGCGATATCACTTATATTTACCGCCAGCGCTTTATATCCTAACGCCTTAGGTGGTATATCGCCGGTAAAGTGAACGCCCTCGACCATTATGTCTGTGGTGATTGCCAGGGGAGCACCCAATGCAGCCACGACGGCCGCATCATCGCCGATGCCGATTATCACATCTTTTTCGGACGGGCCAATCACTTTGCTGAGGCGCTCGATTAAGCTAAATTCACCTATGTCGGATATATTTGCCATTTTTCTGAGCTTTCACGGGCGAGGACAAGCGCCTAACAGAGCGGCGTTTCCTTAGAGCCTAAAAACTCCGAGACTAATTCCATCGCGCAAAATTCGGAACACATAGTACAAGTCTTGGTCTTTTTCTCACCTGACTGAGAATAATACTTAGCAGCCCTATCCGGGTCAATCGCTAAACGCCGTTGCGCCTCCCAATTTAGCGCTTTACGCGCCTTAGCCATATTTAAATCCCACTCGCCAGCGCCGGGCACTCCTTTAACCACATCTGCGGCATGAGCCGCGATGCGACTGGCCATTACCCCCTCGTGGACGTCAGCCAAGGTCGGTAATCCCAAGTGCTCACGGGGAGTAACATAGCAGAGATAATCGGCTCCGGCAATCGCCGCCAATGTCCCCCCGATGGCGGCCGTAATATGGTCATATCCAGGGGCGATATCAGTAACCAGCGGCCCCAATACATAAAAGGGAGCGCCGTCACATATCTCTTTTTCCATTTTTACGTTAGCCTCTATTTGATCTACCGGCATATGGCCTGGACCTTCGACCATCACTTGCACTCCGGCGGCGCGAGCCCGCTTGGCTAATCCGCCCAGTATCAATAGTTCTTGTATCTGAGCCGAATCGCTGGCGTCAGCCAAACAACCGGGGCGCATACCATCGCCTAGGCTGAGAGTTACATCATACTTTGCCGCTATCTCCAGCAGTCGGTCAAAATCCTCATATAAAGGATTTTCACGCTGATGCTTAAGCATCCAAGCGATAATGAATGAACCACCGCGGCTGACCACATCCATGACCCGCCTGTGCTTTATTAAACTATCTACGGATTGGTTGGTTATGCCGCAATGGACAGTGATAAAGTCTACCCCGCCTTGGGCTTGGCGCTCGATTACATCAAATAAATCATCGGCCTTCATATCAACAAGAGAACCGTTTTTTTCCTGGGCCTCGATCATCGCTTGATATATCGGCACCGTACCGACAGGTACCGGGCTCCTTTTTATTATCGCTTCCCGCACCTTATCTATATCTCCACCGATAGAGAGGTCCATGACCGTATCCGCGCCGGCTTCCACGGCTACTTTTAATTTATCCAATTCATTGAGCAACTCGGGGAAATCGGGAGACGTACCTAGATTGGCGTTGATTTTAGTGCTCAATCCAGCTCCAATGCCTATCGGTTTCGCCGACTTATGGGCGGCATTTAACGGAACCACCGTCCGGCCCGTTATAATATCTTCCACTATTTTATCGCGACTTACTTTTTCAATCTCCGCGACAGCGCTTACATGCGGCGGTATCTCACCGGCTTTAATCCTATTAACTATAGTGGCCATCAGCTATCTTCCTTTTCTTATCCTATTAACAAGTCCTGAGACCGCCGCTTGCATATTAGACGCTCTGGTGACTGCGGATATAACCGCGATACCGTCAGCGCCGGCCTCCATTATTGAGTCCATATTATCCCCTCTAATGCCGCCAATGGCAATCACGGGAATTTTTACGGACGAGCAGATATATTTTAAGACCTCAGGTCCTATCGGATCCGCGGCGTTGTTCTTACTGGAGGTAAAAAAGATAGGACCGACTCCCAGATAATCAGCCCCATCCCGCTCCGCTTTCAAAGCTTCATCATAGTTGGTCGCCGATACGCCGATTATCATCTCCGTCGGGGCTATACGCTTGGCGTTGATTACTGAGATATCGCTTTGCCCCAAATGCACCCCATCGGCGCTCACCGCCATCGCTATATCCAAGCGGTCATTAATAAAAACTTGAAAATCATACTTGATTTTAAGCGACATTATTGAGCGAGCCAAATCAAGCAGCTCCCGGCCGGAGATGTTCTTGTCTCTTAACTGTACCGCCGAAGCGCCGCCAGCAACAGCGGCCCTGGCCACATCCAGATGGTCTCTGGCAAGTTCGGGAACGTTTTCAGTTATTACATATAAATCAAAGTTCATCTTTCTCCCAGAAGCGCGGCCGCCCTACATATTTATTATCAGAGCAAGCTCTGATGCTACACATTGCATCTCCTCACAGGCGGAGATAAACTCCACCCCTATACGTTTTACGCTTTCACACCTTACCCGTCCCTCTTCTATGCTTTCATTTAAACTGTTTCCACTTTCGCGCCCTTCATAATATCTTCCGGCACCAACAATGCCAACGAATCATAGAGTGCTACATGAAAAGTGCCGGGCCGCTTTCCGGAAACAGCGGCCGCTTTTTCTCCCGCCAGACCAAAAGTTACCAATCCGCCGACAGCACCCATAAATGGGTCCGTTTGAACGGCAAGAAAACCGCCGATCATAGTCGTCGCCATACAACCCGTCCCTGTAACTGTTGCCAACATAGCGTCTCCGTTATAGATTTTCGCTATTTGACGCCCATCGCTGACAATATCGACTTTCCCGGTTATCGCGATGGTACTGCCGCTTTGATTAGCGAATTCTTTAGCAACATTTATGAGATTCGAGTAGCCGCCTATCGACTCCACCCCTTTTATTTTACCCTCAAAACCGCCCAATATAGATACTTCCGCGGCGTTGCCGCGAACAACACTGATATTTACCTCGCTGATAATTTTCTTAGCACTATCGGTGCGCAACTTGGTGGCACCCACACCGACAGGGTCAAAAATAACCGGAACATTAAGTTCATTAGCCTTTTTCCCGGCTGCTATCATTGATTCAACCAGCTCGGGGTATAAAGTACCAATATTCAATATCAATGTTCCGGCAAAACCAACCATCTCTTCCACTTCTTCACGCGCGTGCGCCATGACCGGCAACGCGCCCAAACAGAGAGTCGCGTTGGCGGTCTCGTTCATAACCACCATGTTTGTTATATGATGCAATAACGGTTTAGTCGCGCGTATCTTGGCCAAATCAGCGGCAATTTCTTCTTTAATCTCCATAATTATCCTTTCTATAATTAGTATTTACTGTCTGCAAAATCTCTAGAGGCAAAGCACGCTTTGCCTCTACACCTCTACTTTTATCATTGCCTTTGATAAATATTCCCCGGCTTCATCGGCAACTTTTCGTCCGGATAAAAGCATACCGCCAAAAGTCGGCCCCATCCGGTTTAGTCCAAATACGGTTGCCGTCGCCATACCGGTAACAGCCAGACCCGGATAGACTATACCCGTATGATTGACGACTTCATCCTCTGAATTTTCCACCCACATACCACTGAAGCCTTTTATGTCGCGAAGACCTCTCTTACTACGGCTGTTAGCAACTACCGCATCGTGACCAGTGGCGTCTATGACTAATTTCGCCTCAATAGCCACCGGGTCCACACAGGTAATAGCACGCGGCAACGCCGAAACAGCGTTCCAGTTAATAACGGCGCCGGCCACCCGGACCGATAGCTTTAGTGACTTGTTTTTCACTGACCGGCCCAAATATTTTATTTTGGCTATCTTCCATGACTACTCCTCCTGATTTAATATTATTTTTTGTCCTATATACACAAAAAAGCGCACCAACAAGGGTGTGCTATAATTTTTTAATCTTAACAACTTCCCTCCGCAGGCATTAACCAACAGGTTCAAACGGTTTCCGGCTTTATTTTGCCGTCTCTCAGCCAATCCTGGCTCCCGTAGCTCTATATTTATTTTTCAAGTACCAATTAACTTAAATATATAATCATAGTTACCCATCCGCTTGTCAAGATAAATCTAAAATATGGGGGTCAGGTCTTGCATTTTCGCAAAAGGGGTCAGATCTTCAATCTTGACATTAGCAACTCCTTATCGCGCTAACGTCAAGATTGAAGATCTAAAAATGCGAAAATGCAAGACCTGACCCCCACGCAAATGAAAACTTAAAGTAAAAGAGTACCGCGTCGGCACGCAATACTCTTTTACGTTCGTTTGGTTGTCGCTTGAGGGAGAGAAACTTTTTTTAAACCTCTTTTCCCCTAAGAAACGCGGGAACTTCAAAATCATCATCATTCTTATAAACCGGTACATCGTTCAAGGATTTTTTATTGCTCTTATTATTAAAATCAAGTTTTTCTTGTTTGCGGCGTTGGTGATCAAAACCAGTGGCTATAACCGTTACCCGAGTCTCATCAGCTAAAGCATCATCGATTACCGCGCCAAAAATGATGTTAGCTTCCGGATGAGCCGCGTTGGCGATTATTTCAGCTGCTTCATTTACCTCAAACAGCCCTAGGTCCGTACCGCCGGAAATATTTAAAAGTACGCCCTGAGCGCCTTCGATTGAAGCCTCTAAAAGCGGACTTGAGATAGCCGCTTTGGCGGCGTCAGTAGAACGGCTGTCGCCATTACCTATACCGATACCCATCAAGGCCGAACCCGCATTGGACATAATTGTTCTTATATCGGCAAAGTCTAAATTAATTAAACCGGGGACTGTAATTAAATCAGTTATGCCCTGAACACCTTGGCGTAAAACATCATCGGCTATTTTGAACGCGTCTAAAATCGATGTCTTCTTTTCCGCTACTTGAAGTAAACGGTCATTGGGGATGGTTATTAAGGTATCAACCTTTTCTTTTAATTTTTTTATACCTTCTTCGGCCTGCATAGACCGGCGCCGGCCTTCAAAACCAAAAGGTCTGGTAACTACACCGACAGTCAGCGCGCCTATTTCTTTAGCTATCTCCGCGATAACCGGAGCCGCTCCCGTACCAGTGCCGCCGCCTTTTCCCGCGGTTATAAAAACCATGTCCGCGCCTTTTAAGGATTCCTTTATCTCTTCTCTGCTCTCCTCAGCCGCTTGAAAACCGATTTCCGGATTCGCGCCTGCCCCCAAGCCTTTAGTCAAATCACTGCCGATATGAACCTTGTAATCAGCATCGGACATTAATAATGCCTGGGCGTCGGTATTCACAGCAATAAATTCTACTCCTTTTAGATTCGCTTCGATCATGCGATTTACAGCATTACCGCCGCCGCCGCCAACACCAAGAACTTTAATCACTGCCAGGTAATTAGCTCCCGTTTCTACCATCAACGCATCCCTCCTTTTAAAAAAAGATTATATTATATATCTTAACCTCTACCTTAGGTCTATACATAGCAACCTCACTCTACAGTAAAACCTTACCCTAAATTAAAAGTTGACGCAAGAGTTTTTTATTATTAATTTAATATTTTTTTTAAATTATTTATTGGGGATTACTTAAGCGGTAAGTTGTCCACTTTTCTGACTACAGGATTTTCAACAACGGTAACATTTATATAAATTATCTTCTTCTTGTCAGGGTTTAGTATTTTATCAATTATAATATTTTTCTTATCCATACTTTTAGCAGGTCCGTAGACTATCTCAACGTTATCTTTCGTAAATAGAGTTAATTTAGAAATACTAGGAACTGCTATTGATTTTAGTGAAGCCCTTAAATCACCTCTAAGATTAGAGATGACCTTAATGGCTGTCTGCAGGGGCTTGCTTGTCAAACGCTTACTTACCCTGATTTTGCTGATGCTAAGCCCTTCTATTAATAAAACCGACCGGTCCAAACGTCTTTTACCACCTCTATTAATAACAAATCCGCGCTTATCAATGAGATAATGGATTTTATTTATGGTAATCTCCGCGAAAGGACGACGTTCAGTTACATTAATAATTAAGGTACCGGGTAGTTTTCGGTCAAAGTTTACTTCTTGTACCCAGGCAATACTTAATAGCCTTTTCCTTATGAGAGCACCCGGAAATTTTAAAAGATCAGTATTAGGCGCAATCGCAGCCGTCTTTTTTATCTTTCTTAGCGTTATATGTTTTCCGCCGTTGACTTCAATTTTTTTTAGACGCCAGATGGACGAGTTATATAAAACAAAAGCTCCGATAAGAACAGAACCTACGGCTAATACAACAACTACCCAAACGATAGACCGTCGCCTCCGACGTCGGCGAATTTTCTGGTCACGTTTTTCTTTGGCCGATAACGAGTTTCCCTTATTCATATATGTCCATATTTTTTAGACTTAAAATACTCATTATCTCATTGTAATACAAATCGGCATCAACAAAGCTCTTTAATAAAAAATAACTATCTTTTATGGAACCCTCTTACAGTCGAAGACTTTTTGGAGCTGTTACATATTATAAAACATTGAATTTGGGAAACATAAGTATATTATTTTGTGTAAATCAATCAGGAGTTGTTTTATAATAAAACAAATTTGAAAGGGTGATGGTTATGAATAAAGATAAGCTTATTGAATTATTAAACCTGGATTTAAAGTTGGAGTATAGCGCCGCTATACAATATATTCAACACTCCGCGGTAATGACAGGCGCGCAATACGGTGATGTTATCAAAGAGATTAAAGTCCATGTAACCGAGGAGATACAACACGCTTTAATATTAGCGGACCAGATTGATTTTCTGGGCGGAACACCGGCTTATGAAATCGGGCCTATCCATGTTTCGAGCGAAAATGTTGAGATGCTGGAACAAGACCTGGCCGGTGAGGAAGACGCGATTTCACGTTATAAAACGCGTATCGACCAAGCTGAGGAGTTAAAAGAGTTCGCGTTGGCCCATCAATTAAGAACTATCTTATCCGTTGAGCAAGAACACGCCATGGATTTAATGCAAGCGTTAGGTAGATAGGAAATATTTTTATGGAGGTAAAAATGATAGCGCAAAAACAGATCTACAAGTGTAATGTCTGCGGTAATATGGTAGAAGTCCTATATGTAGGCGGTGGTGAACTTACCTGCTGCAATCAAGCGATGGAGCTGTTGGCGGAAAAAAACGACGATACCGGGATGGAAAAACACGTTCCCGTCATTGAAGAAACAACGGATGGCGTAATTGTTAAGGTAGGTTCAGTCGCTCACCCCATGGAAGAAAGCCATTATATCGCCGTTATAGAAATTAGTGACGGCGATACGGAGCAAAAAGCTTTTTTGCAACCCGGCGACGCGCCGGAAGCGAGGTTCGTAACCATCGCTAATCTCTCCAGTATTAGCGCCCGCGAATATTGTACCGTTCACGGACTGTGGAAGTCTTAAGTACAAGGTAGAGCGTGGAGGGTAGATAAGAGCTCAATGGCCAAAGGCTTCAGGTGGGCAGGTGGATTCCCGACCACATTTTTGTCATTACTGTGTTCCTATGTTTGTCATTACTGTGTTCCTATAGATCGGAAGAGCACACGTCTGAACTCCAGTCACACTGATATATCTCGTATGCCGTCTTCTGCTTGAAAAAAAAAAAAAAAAAAAATAAGAAAGTAGTAATCAAG
>CAJVYJ010000067.1 GCA_913009475.1 uncultured Actinomycetes bacterium
CGCGTTCATAAGAATGGCTGAATCCTTCACGTTCTTGGTAATAGGCCCGATCTGATCGAACGATGAAGCGAACGCGACAAGGCCGTAGCGGGATACCCTTCCATAGGTCGGCTTCAGTCCGACAACAGATCGGAAGAGCACACGTCTGAACTCCAGTCACACTGATATATCTCGTATGCCGTCTTCTGCTTGAAAAAAAAAAAAAAACAAAAGAAGAAAAAGACCCTGCACTGGACGGCGGAAATAAAGTTATTAAACAACAGGGCAAAAAGGGCAAAAAAGAAATTGTTTATTTACGTGGTTACAAAAATGGAGTAAAAGTATCAGAGAGTATTGTTGGTGAGAAAACTACCAAACAACCAATTCCAGAGATAATACATATAAGCCCATGGGACCCGAATTACTCAGGTCATGTACCCATAGCAAGCGATGTTGACTGTGCCGGTGGAAAAGGTGATGGCCCAGCTTATGTACGGGGACCAGTAACCGTAGTGGGTGTCGATATATATGACCTAGATAGAGATGGTGATGGTGTCGGATGTGAAAACTAATTTAATAAGCGAGAAGTATAAATGAAAAGATATAAGATATTTGGATTAATTATAATATTTCTAATAATTAGTTCTTTAATTCTTAGTGCTTGTAGCTCTAACAATGCAAATGATTCCAACGACAACACAAGCAAACCATCAAATAGTTCATCTAAAGTCATTAATTGGAATAATGCGTACAAGCACATTGGTGAAGAAGTTACTATTTCCGGGCCTGTTGTAACAACAAAATATGCAAGTGATAGTAGAGGCGCACCGACTTTTTTAAATATCGGCAAGCCCTATCCCGACTCAGATAGATTTACCATAGTTATTTGGGGCGAGAATAGAGATAATTTTGATTCAGCGCCAGAAGATTATTATGACAGTATGACAATCGAAGTTACCGGCGTCGTTGATTAATATAATGGCGTTCCAGAAATAGTAGTTGATAATCCTTGCCAGATTAAAGAGCGATAATTTAAAATACTATTTAGATATTCTAGCAGCAAATTCCTTTTTAATAAGATAAACCCTTTTTAATGTCGATGCCGGTTGAAAATTGACCCTTTACTACAGGCATAATCTTGACCAACCCTAATCAGTTTTAAATGGTTGCATCAACACCTCGAAATCCATAAAGTCCCCTTTCTTTGTCAGCTAAAATTTCAATCGGCACTTCTTCCCCATTTCTACCGAATCGACCTTTTATCATTTTATTTTCCTTATATTTGAAGACCTTGTTAAGATATGTTTTTATGAATGCTTGATAGAAATCTGTCCCTTTACAAATTTGGCTTTCAACCTCACTCAGATTAATAGAATGACTACTAATCCCCGCATTTGTTAAAAACCAAGCATTTCGTGAACGCATTTCATCTTTATAAAGAATATAATCTGAGTGAAAAAAAGCATTCCTTAGTTGATCGTTAAACATACTATCAATAATATCAATAAGTTCTTTTTTATTTAATAATTCAGCATGTTCTTTAAGCATCTTTATAATACTTTTAGATGACGGGGGGAATTGATAAATTCTCATCTTATTTTTTGGTCTGTATAAATCACTAAAAGGGTTAATATTACATCTTTTACCTCCGATTGTAGAAAGAAGATTATCTATAATTATATATATAGAATCAGCTTCAGTTATATGGCAATAAAGCATTAATAATAATCTTAGTCGAGTATATGGTGCTGCAACACCGTCTATCAAAGTTGTTAAATCATTAAATAGGGCTTGAGTTTCTTCAAGAGGATCCCAACCTACTTCTATTGGCAGTCTTATTCTCATCAATGAACAAATATACTCAAACTCATCAACTTCTTTTGCCATATTAAATAAGTTATCAAAAACTCCGAGACATTTATCCCTATACATATTTATATTTTAAACCAATCTAAGGTCGATAATAAGTACGTATTGTCTATGACATTATAAAAATGTACCAATTATGGCTGCGTAAAATTGGACTACCAAAGAACGTTTAGTTGAGATAATCTCTCCCAGGAAAAAAGTTGGGAGGGCATGGTTGCCATTGTTTCCTTTTTAACTCAAAGGATTTGAAATGTTAAATGAAGAAAATAAGGTGAAAAGTTAAGCCATTGAACATGAGAACATGTGAATTAAGCCTGACCGCCATGAGACCGCAATAGACTTTTTTTGTACATTCTAACGTCTATTGCTCTGGCTCAGCTTTGCTGAGCCGTGCCCCATCAGGTTCGATTCCTGCCCGCGCTAGAGATCCAGAAGGTCTAGCGCTTTTTCCCGATTTACGATTTCGATTATCGATTTACGCGAGCAAAGGAAAAGCTGTAAATTGTAAATCGACGGCCGGTGGTACCGACCTAATCGGGAAGAAAATTAGAGCATTAGATTCAGTGCTGACGCACTTCATGCGAACCGGCACTTCGTGCCTCAGGAGACCGCATGTTCGCACTTTAGCTCTCATGTTCCCATGTCGCATGCTCACATGCTCTGCGATTTGCTTCGCAAATCGCGTGCCCCCGGCAGGAATGCCAACCCGTCGCTCGCTTAAAACACCCGCCGGGCCCCACCCGCTTACAGCGTGAGCCCTCCCGAGCGGGGCTCGCTTCCCAGGGGCAAAACCCAGGTTTTACCCCTGGTATCCCCTTTTCCTGACGTTAGTTTGCGGGGGAAGCCTCTTCCCCCGCAATAAATAACCCCCATCCAGGTTCGATTCCTGCCTGCGCTAGAGATCCAGAAGGTCTAGCGTCGAGCAGATACTAGGAAGACACAAGCTTTGTGAAGGGAGCATATGTTTGATATTTGACCTGAAGAAAGCTTGTAGGCTGACAACGTAGATGCCGACGCTAGGCCTTCTGGTGCCCCCGGCAGGAATCGAACCTGCGACACCCGGTTTAGGAAACCGGTGCTCTATCCTCTGAGCTACGAGGGCTCGGTAATCGGCCCACTTTTTAACTCGTTAATTTTAACATAGAGATTTATAAATCAGCCATAAAAAAATCAGGCTCCCAATCTCCGGGAGCCTGATTAATTAATTACTAGTTACTACATCTGGCGTTGCCAGGTGTCGGTTACACCTAAGGGCCCTATCAGCCAAAGATCGGTGCGCACTGAGGTCTGGCGATAAAGAGCAACAATACTGGATACCGTTCCGTCACCATCGAAATCACCTGAGGCTATCTTGGTATGAAAACCGTCCCAGTTACCGGGGCCGGAGTCCCACCAGAGATCAGTGCCCTCAAAAGCGGTGGCCGCCGGGTTGGTAGTAAATACCCAGAGTCGTGATTGCTTACCGCCGTAAGCGTAGAAAGCGCCGATATCACCTTGACCGTCACCATCGAAATCACCGGCAACGACTTGGGTAGCGCCGGCGTTCCAATTACCGGGGCCGGAGTCCCACATCATCTGCGGCGCGCCGATACCGGTCGTTTGTCCGGCCAAAGAGAATATTCTGGTTTGATTACCGATATAGCCGTATAACGCACCGATATCGGTCTTGCCGTCATTATTAAAGTCGGTAGCCGCCAATTTAGTGGCGCTGCCTTCCCAATTACCGGGACCGGAGTCCCAAGCATTGACCGGCGCGTCTAAACCGGTGCCGTTACCTTTAAAGAGCCAGATACGGCTGCGGCTGCCGTCATAACCATAAAGCGCAGCAATATCTTGCTTACCATCGCCGTTAAAGTCACCGGAGAGTAGTTGCGTTGTACCACCGTTCCAGTTATGGGGACCGCTGTCCCACAGAACACTCGGAGCGTCAAAGCCACCGTGATGGTTATTGGCAAATAAGAAGATACGGCTCTGGTTATTGCCGTAAGCGTAAAAAGCAGCTACGTCCAGCCAGCCGTCAGCGTTAAAGTCACCGGAGAGTATCTGCGTGGCGGCGGCGTTCCAATTACCTATGCCGGAATCCCACCACTGCTCGGCGCCGTTAAGAGAAGTGCCGTTACTGGCAAAACTCCACATCTTCGCTTGATTGCCATCATAACCATACAGGGATACTACGTCTTGTTTACCGTCGCCGGTAAAGTCACCGGTGACAATTTTCGCGCCTTCATAGTCCCAAGTTGTAAGCGGAGAAATGGCTGGCGGTGTATAGAAATACTCATCCGCGCCCATATCATAACCGCTGCCGACGGGGCGATGGTCGCCGTCGATATCTATATTAGTCAGTCCCAGTGAATCAGCTGTGTCTATCGCCGGCGAACCCGTGGCCAGATGATAATCATTGTTAACTGCGTCCACGTAGAGCGGGTCGGCGCTGATATTGCCGATACCGGTAAAAGCTATCCCGGTGGAGCGGCCGATATCGTTGTAGCTGATGTCCATGGTCGGGGTAGTAGCTATAGTACCTTTGGATATATTTAAATCACTTGGATTAATGTACGGCGCCGTGCTGGTCTCTTCCCAATTGCCCCAGAGAACGCTGTTGCGGATTTGGATAGTGTCGGTGGCAGAAGCATCTTCCCGAATATCCATACCGCCGTTAACATTGTTTGACGTATAATTGCCGGCAAAAGTGCTGTTGATAATCGATAATCCGCTCTGATTGGAATCGCTATTATTATAATAATATAGACCGCCGCCGCTATCATCGTAATTACCGGCATAATTCTTGTAAATCATGGAATTTATAATATTTAAATTAGAGTTATTAGAGTATATACCGCCGCCGCCGGAACCGCCGGAGTCGCCGCCATAGACGTCAAAACCATATCCACCAATATTCGTACCGTTTTTATAAATCAAACTGCTGTCAATAGTCGCGGTCGCGTCATCAAGATACAGACCGCCGCCGCGTTGGTTGTAGCCATTGTTTTGGTTGTCATGAATAGAGCTGCTTTTCAGCAAGAATATGCCGCCAAAAACAGAAATACCACCACCGCCCGGGCCGCCGTCCGGGCCGCCGCCGTGGTTGAGGCTGAGTCCGGATCCGTAGTAGATGTTAGTTGCGGTATTATAAGCGATAACGCTGTCATAGACCGCTAAGCTTCTATTGCCGATTGCTAAAATACCGGAACCAAGGCCAAAAACAGAGCTGCTATTAACCGCCCTGATGTTACGTAAGATTACATTGCTGCCCTCTAGAAAGAAGGCATTGCCCGGAGAATCCTCATTTAAGCTGGCTTTAGCCGTAAAGCCGGTGACTGTGGCGGTAGAGTCTTCTATAATGAAACTTTTTACAACCGTGGCCTTACTGTTATCATTGCGTTCAGTAAAAGCGTTGTTCCAACCGCCTTCAATGGTAATGGAAGTCGCTCCACCGATACCAATTCCTTCGTTATAAACACCTTGCGCCACTCGGATAAGCACTGTGTCAGTTGTGATGGGCGCAGCGTCAATTGCGCCTTGAATGGAATTGTAGCCACCACCGCTGGTGGTAACATCCAAGGTAGTGAGAGCTAAAGCTTGGCTGGATAGAAAGATCAGCGCCAGAAACGCGAATAAGAATACCACCCCTAACTTAAAAGATTTTGCAGAACCGAAAATACTCTTGGCGTCCATGATTGTTGCCCCTCTCATAGATTGTCATAAGAAATATTTATATGGATGCTTACAGCAGTTAATTTTATAGATTATTAACTGCTAAGCGGTAAGCTTTAATATATTACCATACCCGTAGTAATATTACAAAATTTTAAGCTGGACTAAGGTTCGATTCCTGCCCGCGCTAGAGATCCAGAAGGTCTAGCGCTTTTTCCCGATTTACGATTTCGATTATCGATTTACGCGAGCAAAGGAAAAGCTGTAAATTGTAAATCGACGGCCGGTGGTACCGACCTAATCGGGGAGCAAAAATTAGATTCAGTGCTGACGCACTTCATCCAGTACGTGAACATGTGATACGACGCCGGTGCGCCTCATACGAACCGGCCCTACGGGCTTCATTAGACCGCATGTTCGCTCTTTAGCTCTCATGGTCACATGTCGCATGTTCCCATGCTCTGGCTCAGTAAAGCTGAGCCGTCCCGGATAAAATATGTTAGACCAACAGAAAACTGAACAACGGAACGCAACTTGGCAACTAATATCTGTTTGTCTATTCACTGTTGCTCAGTTGCTCTGGCTCAGCAAGGCTGAGCCGTGCCCTATCCAGGTTCGATTCCTGCCCGCGCTAGAGGTCCAGAAGGCCTAGCGTCAAGCTTCCTTAAGAGTCAATTTGATATTAATTAAGATGCTCCAGAAATTAAAGCCCTAGCTTATTTCATCCGCTGTAACTGTAGTGTCTGATATATTGTAACGCTTTATTACGTCTGATGAATTAAGTTTACTTGTATCAAATATTGCGTAATTATCTCCCTCTCCGACAGAGCTTTTATATACAACGCCATCATAGCCAAAATGCTTAATGAGTTCACAAAGGTACTGTGTTGACAGATATTCGATATGTGCTTCACGTGGGAGTATTGGTTTAGAAAGCTCTTCCCCTAGCCTACTCAAATATTCTATATTAATATATATTTGACTAAGTGCCTCTTCAGCTAACTCAAAGGGAGAAATCGTTTTTCTTGGATTTCTCAAATCGGCAAGAACCAATTCATCCGAAACTGAAATTTCCATGACAGATACAACGTCGCTTTTATATGGCCTGATTTCTGCAATAGCAGTATTTGGCTCAGATGCAGCATAAAGATATGGAATACCAGTCGGATTTGCTCGACCACCATCAACAAGTAATTTAGATGGCATCATCATCTCCTCCGGTGTAAACATGTCTCTATCATTACATCTTGCTCGATATATTTTTTTGGGATACCGACCTTCTGGAATAATAAGATTTAGGAATAGGCTTTCCAAATGTGAAGGATCGGGGGCTTGCTTCGGAAAGTATCTATTTTTATGCTTTAGCTCTTTTTGAAAATTTGTCCACATATTAATTCGTTCAAGATCCGGGAAAACCTTGGGGACATATTTTCGACTTCCGAAGTTCATGTCAGGGTAAATAGCGTCAAGTAAATCGATGCCTTTATCACTATCAATTTCTTCAAATAAATACCAATCTTTTCTAAGAAGATCAGTCAATAAAATACTGCCAGCTGCCGATGACGCGTCGTACAAGTCAATAACTTGTTGAATGATATCTGCTAGTTTTTCCGGATCAATTAAGTCGACGGCTTCATGGCCACAGAAATTGCATGCGCCATTCTGTTGTGATATAGACTTGATGTGATCACTTAAAAATCGATCTCCAAAACAATTTCCACAGCACAGCATATTAGTTGTGGTTCATAAATTCAGCCATTAATTCAAGATGATGAACCATCGAAAGTTTTTTTACATAACCTAATCCTGGAAAATGGCCTTTTTTGAAAAGGTCGATAAATTCCTCACAAGCTGACGACATATAAATGTTTTCTCCTTCTTCGTCGATTTTATTTATAAGCTTTTTAAGTGCCTCAAAGAACTTTCCGGCTGGATCAACTGGCGTATTAGTCCTATCAGATTTAAAATGATATATAAACATATCATCTTCTTCGCCAAGATAGGTAAGATGAATTGCGACAGTATAAGCAGGTCCGCCAGTCTCTATATAATCATCACCAACAATTAGAAAGTCGCCAAAACCCTCCATTCCCTCGCTTTCATAGGTAATATGAAGATCAGAAAAATGCTCATTATCAGGGTGATTAGCATTTGTTCTTCTTTTGAATCCATCGCGCAATAAAATACGATCGAATGCTTTAAAATGATTTTGGTAAAGCTTTCCAGACATTCCGTCTATGAATAAGTGCTTTTTTACATTGACTGAATCATTGATAGTCTCTATAAAATCTTTGCCCTTTGGAAAACCGTTGTGAATTAGCGCTATGGGAAAATCTTTACGTTTGTCGATAAAATCTTTGATAGCTTGTAATTCACTTTTCGCATCCGCAATATAACCAAGTAAGCATGATTTATAATCAGACAAATTGTCAGTAATCAATTCTTCAAAAAGCGGAAACGGCTCATTTTTGAAATCACCAAATTTTGGATTAACAATTAAAATGAATTCTGCGTCATTTTCCTTTAACGCATCTATAGTTCGCTTTAGGGATGATAAATTACTTTTAACAGGCTCAATTATCGGTATTATATTATTTGAAGCGATTAGGCTGGCTTGTTCTTTTATTACAATTAGTTCGTACTGTTTTCCTCTAAAATAAGGGTAGTACATTACAGTCTCCTATTAATTATAAATAAAGGCTTTGCAACTTGCGCTTAAAATTTCTTTAAAGTGAATCGTTTCAGCTTTATTTAATCCAGAATGCAGTGCGTATGCTCTCAAGCATTCAGGTGCCGTTTGTATAAATTCTTTCAACCTTAAAGACTCTCCTCTTTTTTTAAGTACTTTAATCATACAACTATGAGCATCTTCAGGAGAAAGTTTACCAAAAAGTTTTTTATAAGTACTATACACTTGGGTATTAGGAACATTAGGCAACTTG
>CAJVYJ010000068.1 GCA_913009475.1 uncultured Actinomycetes bacterium
GGCGCAAAGCGATGATAGCGGTAAACGCGGTTTGGTTCTCTCTGCTGTTGGTGCTGATGACGTACGCGAGTGTCGGTGATGTCTGTCGTAAAGCTTTACCGGGTGGTGGGTAGCCGCCCAAAGGGCGGCTAGAGAATGGAAAATTGAGATTAGAAAGTAGAGCTTAATTTCCATTCGCTCTAATGTCCATTTTCTATTTTCAAAGAAGTACTAATGATTAAAACTCTGTGTTTTTTGGATTACCAGTCAAGCAATGACAGAAGAATGATTGCGAATTTCGAATTACTGATAAAGAGTGTATTTTTACGCTTGTCTCGTTGAGCATTGAAATGTTCATTGGCGGGTCTTGTCCTCGCCCGTGAAAATATGTTTGTCATACTTAGCTCTCCTACGTTTGTCATTCTCAGCTTGACTGGGAATCCAGGTAAAGAGGTGCATTGAAACCAAAGCATGCAAAGAATTAAAAAGCACGATTGGTTGTGGATTCCCGATCGGGGTCGGGAATGACAAACAAAAAAGCCAGTAATAAAAGCGTCAGTTTTAGCATAAATATATAAAATATTGAATGGCTCAACGGTCTTGCCTTACAATTGTGAGTAAAACAATCCTAAGGATAACCGGGGTGGAGCGTCGCAGATTGAGTTTATAATATTTTAGAATAGTCAAACCTTGAGAAGTGGCAGAAAGCTCGAGATGCAAGGCAGACGACAGCTGAGCTTAAGGGAGCGTAGTTTCTCATACATGACCGAAACGAGGCCGAGGATAACGCAGCGGATTGAGTGTTTGGCCGTGATCCTAGCGCCAGTCGGCGGCTCGGAGGTATGGATAAGGGTTGATCCACATACCGTTTATAGTAATACCGAAATGAGTATGAGTCGGCGTGGTCTTAGCTTGTCCACTGTTGCCTACATAGCCGATAACCTGGCCTTGACTTACTCTGACTCCCGGCGCTATGCCGGGCGCGTAAGCTATGCCGACATCACCGTTTAAATGAGCGTAGTAATAGTTATAACCGTCATCGCCGTTTACCCACATGCGAAAACCGCCTAATTTTTGTTGACCGAACATGGACCCGATAACGCCGTTGGTTACTGCGACTACGGGCGTACCTCTGGAAGCGAAAATATCAGTGCCTTGATGCCTGCTGCCGCCGGGGCGCGCGGCGCCCCAATCATTGGAATAACCATGCGCATAGCCTCTGGCCAGGGGGAAAATCATATTAAGCGGGCTTGAGCTGGGGTTAGCACCGCCATAAGTGTTGTCGTTGATATGGCCGCTGCCGCCGCTACTTCTACCGGAAGCCGCCCACTGAGCTAAGCGTTCATCCTCAGCCTTCTTATCTTCAATTAATTTTTGTTTATCAGAACTTAAACTATTGATGTCGGTATTGAGCACGGTCAACAGCTCTTGCTGACCGGCTAAAGTCTTGCTCATTTCATCTTTGTTATTAGCCAACAAATTTACCAATTCCGCTTGATGTAATTTTTGTTTATCAAGTTTATTTCTCTTATCTTTTATCTCAGTCTTGAGACGTTTAGCGGCTCTTAAGACTTGTGCGTCGCGGGTGGATATTTTAGATAGAAAATCAAGTCGGGAGATGAAGTCTTGGAAATCTGTTGTCTGCAATAAAATCTCCAAAATATAAACGTTACCATACCGATAGGCAAATACGCTGCGTTTATTCAATATTTTCTGATAATAAGCTTGTTGCCCAATGGCTGAATTAAGTTCCCGCTGGTTTTTAGCTATCTCGCTCTCGGTAGTCGCGAGTTCGCTGTAGGAAGCTTGATATTTTGTTATTATCTCTTCAAGCCGTTTATTTAAATCCTCTGATTTTGTTTTAGTTTCTGATTGCTGATTTTTTTTGGAGTTAATTTGACTGTCAACATTATCGATTTGTTGTTGCAAGCTGGCGCCCGCTGCCAATCCCGGAAGAATCAACATTGTTACAATGGCTAAAGCTATAATTTTTACGACAAATAAACTGCGATTATTTATTTTACAGCCCCCATCCGATTTGAATAGGACGGATATTAAATAATGTTGTAACTAAACTATAATATATGCTCGGCATATGTCCCATAAATCTATAATATTGTTGGCGGTTAATAGCGATAGTTAGCTAAATAGATTAAGCATCACAACCATTAATAGCAATCAAGTTGTTGTCCGGTCAAGAAACTTATTAACCTCTATATAAAAATTATAACAGAAACTCGTAAAAGTCAAGCTAAATCAATTGGTTGCTAATATGCTAAGCGGGCAACATTCACAGTCCGGATTCCTGTTTTTCTATCAAGGAGACAAAAACATCCTCCAGCGAAGGCTTTATAAGTTCTACTTGCTTACAGGGGATGTTTGCCGATTTTAGGGCCGTGGTCAGGGCGTCCGCTACATCTTGGCGGGCGCCGACATTTAAATGGATTATCGAACCGTATATATATGCCGTATCGACAATATCAACCTTTTCTAAGACCGCGACCGCTTTCTCCTTGTTTTCGCAGACTATCATATAAAGATTTTCAGTTATCAATTTCTTGATATTTTTTGGAGTATCAAAGGCGATTATTTTACCTTGGTAGATAAAGCCCAGGCGATGGCAGTGTTCGGCCTCTTCCATATAATGAGTAGTGACAAATAAGGTAGTGCCTTTATTGGCCATATCATATAGCATCTCCCAAAATCGTCGGCGTGAAATCGGATCAACGCCCGCGGTCGGCTCGTCAAGAAAGATGATTTCCGGTTGATGGATTATCGCGCAGCCCAAAGCTAATCGTTGTCTCCAACCTACGGAAAGATTGGCTGTTAACTCATTTTCTCGGCCGCTTAGGCCCGACATTGCCAATATTTCCCGACGGCGCTGAGGAAAGATGTCATGCGGAACATTATAAATCCCTCCGTAGAAGGTGAGGTTTTCATTTACGGTCAGGTCTTGGTAGAGACTGAACTTTTGCGACATGTAACCAATACGTTTTTTTATCTCCTCGGGCTGCTTAGAGACGTCAAAATTTGCAACATTCGCGGAGCCGCCGGTAATGTCCATGACACCGCAGAGCATTCTAATGGTAGTCGATTTACCGGACCCGTTCGGGCCGAGAAAACCGAATATTTCTCCCCTTTTTACATCAAACGATATATTATCAACCGCTATAAAATCACCGAATTTTTTAGTTAGACCGGTGACGATAATCGCTCTGTCTTTTTGAGAGTTATTTGAACCATGGTTTTTCATATTATTTCCGCTCAATCTCCTATTTTTTTATGAAACCGGGACACGCTAAGCGCGAAAATACCAAAACTATAGATAGTCAGCAGTAAAAATGATTGCCAAAAAGAGGGTATGCCCACGCCTTTTAGAAAAATCGCGTGTATGATGTCGAGAAAATAACGCATCGGCACTAAATATGAGATATAAAATATTATTTTGGGCATATTCTCGACCGGAAAAACAAAGCCTGACAGGAGGAACGCGGGCATCATAAACATCATCGTCGCCATGATCGCTTGTTGGCGAGTCTTGGATATAGTCGATACCAATAAGCCTTGGCCCAGAGACGCGAAGAGAAAAATAGTTGTCATTAAATATAAAATGGATACACTACCCCTAAAGGGCACATGGAACCAGGTGATTCCCAGTATAAAGATACCTGTTACTTGCAATAATCCAATAATCCCGTAAGGAATAATTTTACCTAAGATTAGTTCCCAACGTTTAACCGGGGTAACGATTAAGTGCTCCAAGGTTCCCTGGTCACGCTCGCGTACAATCGCTTGGGAAGTGTTGGACATAGCGCCTATCATTAAAATTATGCCTATCAGGCTGGGAATCATAAAATTAACGCTTTTTAGCTCGGGATTATAGAGCATGCGAATCCTGGCTTCTATGCCGGGGACCAGCTTCGATTGGAAGACGCTATGCAGGCGTTGGCGCATTATTTTAAGAGAACGCCGGTTGAGTATCTGATTGGAGTAATTCAAGGCGATGATTCCGGTATTTGAATTGGTTCCGTCCACAATGACTTGAACGGATATCGGCTTGCCCGATGCTAAGTTTTTCGCGGTTTTTGGCGGAATAATCAAGGCGACCATAGCTCTATCGTTATCGAGCTCTTCTCTAATCTCTCCTTCTTTTTGGACGTTCCTCTCAACCGTAAAAAAACCGGCGTTGGTAAATTCGTTGACAAGCTGTCTGGAAATGGCGGTTTTGTCCTGGTCCAAGACGACCATCTTAATGTTATTAATATCAGTGCTGGCCGCGTAGCCAAATAATATCAACTGCACGATAGGTAAGATAAATATCATCGGCAACATCATGCGGTCACGTCGCAGCTGTAAAAATTCTTTCCAAACCAGATAAAATAAGCGCCGCATCAGTCCACCCTCTCCTTGAAGCTTAAAGCCGAAAGACCCAGAGTAACAAGGCTGAAAATAAGCAAGGCTAAAAAATTAGGTAAGAGTACGCTCAGATTCGTTCCTTTCAGAAAGAGGTTACGCACTATTGCGACAAAATAGCGAAAAGGAAACAGATAACTGATAAATTGGAGCGCCGCCGGCATATTTTCCAAGGGCCAAATGAAACCTGATAGTAAGAAAGCCGGTAGCATACTAGCGAAAGTCGCCAGCTGGTTTGCCGACTCCATAGTGGAGGATACGGCGGATATTAGTAGGCCCAATGATAATGTGGCCAAGGTAAATAGACCACCGCCAATGGCGAAATAGGTAAAGCTGCCTCGAAAAGGCACATGAAATCCAAGAATACCGACCAATGTGATTAGCAATACATCGAATAGGGTGATGACTAAGAAAGGGAAGACCTTACCCAACATTAATTCGATGGGGTGTAGCGGGGAGACGATTAATTGCTCAATGGTCCCGTGGTCTTTTTCGCGCACTAAGGCCAGCGCCGTCTGGATGACAGCCAGATTCGCCATGATGACTACGATTAACCCCGGTAATATAAAAACTATGCCTTCAAGTTTGGGGTTGTACCAAACGCGCGAACTGATATTTATAGGAAGAGATCGGCTCCCGTTCGATAAACCGCGGCGGTTCAGATTATCAATCAGGATATTGTTAGAGAACGCTTGGGTGATGGCTGTGGTATAACCGCGAGCGACTATAGCCGTGTTTGGTTCACTACCGTCAATCAGGATTTGCACTTTAGGTCGGCCGCCTTTATCCAATTCCCTGGCGAAGTCCGGCGGTATGGATATGGCGACTCGAGCTTTATTTGTATCCAGAGCTTTGTCGATATCGCTGTCCAGGTTAAGATTAGCGACTATTGTAAAGTAACCGGAGCGTGTGAATGCTGAGACAAATTTACGGCTTATCGGTGATTGGTCACGATTAATTACTACAGTATTTATGTTGCGGATATCAAAACTCAAAGCGTAAGCGAAGAGAACCAGCTGCAATAACGGCATGATAAGGATAGCGGCGATGAGTCGCGGGTCTCGGCGAATATGCAAAAATTCTTTGCCGGCGATAGTTGAGATTCGATTAAACATTCGCACTGCCTCTGCTGACGCCCTTATCTTCCTTCGCGCCGGCCAATGAGAGAAAAGCGTTCTCCATCGACATAGGGATTTCTTTAATTGAATTAATAACTATATGGTTATCCGCCATCAATCTTCTGATGAGACGGATGGAAAATTCCTTCTTATCCACCGCGATTTGCAAGAGTTCACCAAAGACGTAAGCTGATTTTAACTCCGATGCCGTTTTAAGAATGGCCAGCGCGGCGCGGGGATTGTTGACATCCAATTCCAGAAGACGACCGCCAATATTATTTTTAATATTTAAAGGGGTATCGCAGGCGGTAATACGGCCATTGTCCATAAAAGCGATGCGAGTGCAGCGTTCAGCCTCATCCATATAGGGAGTGGAGACTAAGAGGGTCGCTCCTTGCTGATTTAATTGAGTAAGTATGCGCCAAAACTCCCGGCGCGAGACCGGGTCGACCCCGGTTGTCGGTTCATCCAAAAATAAAACTTTAGGTTGATGGATGAGCGTACAAGCAAGAGCCAGCTTTTGTTGCATGCCTCCGGAGAGCCGGCCCGCTTGGCGCTGCTCAAAACCGCGCAAACGGCTGAAGTCCAACAACTCATTGGTACGAGTTTCCCGCTGGTCCTTAGGTACCTGATGCAGCCTGGCAAAGAAGTGCAGATTTTCCTTGACCGTCAAATCGGCATATAAAGTAAAACGTTGTGACATATATCCGATAAGCTTACGGACTGATGACGGCTCTTTTTGCACATCATAACCGTCAATAGTAGCTGTACCCGCACTGATATTTAGAATGGTCGCCAATAAGCGGATTGTCGTAGTTTTACCGGCGCCATCAGGACCGACCAGGCCAAATATCTCCTTATCATTAATCGATAAGTTGATATGGTCAACCGCGGTTAAGTCGCCGAAGTATTTTGTTAAATCACTACTTTCTATTATGGACATAATCTTCCTTGTAAGATAATTATGAATATTTTATCTGATAGGTTTGAAGCTAATATCAGCCGGCATGCCCGGCTTAAGTTTGTCACCACTATGGGCGAGCCTTACCGTTACTGCGTAGACGAGCTTAACACGCTGCTCTTTTGTCTCTATGTTGGCCGGAGTAAATTCAGGTTTATTGGCAATCTTAATAATTTTGCCGCTAAATTTCGTTTTTGGATAGGAATCTACTTCTACAGTTACCTTTCTCCCTAACTTGACTTTACCTATCTGCTTTTCGGAGATGTAAATGTCAACGCTTAGTTCCGATAAGTCGGCAATGACCGCGATAGGAGTCCCGGGGATAACATTTTCACCTTTGTTAATCGGAATGCTGATAACGGTACCTTTTATTGGTGATTTAACCCTCGTGTAATCAAGCTGAATATTAGCGGCATCCAACTGGGCCTGTGCTTGTTTAAGCTCGGCTTGAGCCGCCTCTTTCTCAGCGTCTGACCCGTTTTCCACCTGCTTAATATCGGCGTTGGCGGTAATTATTCCGGCTTCAGCTTGCTGCTTTTGCGCTTTCATAAGTGGAGCATCAATAATAGCCAGTTGCTCACCCTGTTTGATAGAGTCGCCCTCGTTGGTTTTAATAGCTTTTATGGTACCGCTGAGTTGACTGCTGATAGTGACTTCCGCGGCTTCGATTATTCCGGATGCGCTCAGTTCACTGGTCGGGGCGATTGACTGATAGTATTGATAACCAAAATACCCGCCGACCGCGGTTAAAATAATAACAGTCAGTAAAACAATAACAGTTTTTCTCATATATTCTCCTTAATTTTCCTTTATGAATGAGTCAGCCGGCATGCCTGGCTTTAAAATTCCGTCTCGGTCACTAACCCTCAAACTAATTTCTTGAACATTCAATAAATGTGTTAAGCGAGTCGGTAAAGTACTAGGCGCGAACTGGACCTCAGGGCTGACGCGAGTTACCTTAGCCGAAAACTTCTTATTAGGAAATGAGTCGACGACTACCTCGGCATTTTGCATCAGCCTTATATTTTTTGCTCTCGTAAGCGGCAAGTAGATTTTCATCTTAACGTGTCCGCTTTGATATATATCTACCAGTGTCTGGTTGGGGTAGATTACTTCCCCGGCATTAACGTGAACCAGGGAGACATAGCCGGAGGCGGGCGCGTAGATTTTTAATCGCTTTAAATTATCATTAGCCGCGTCCCGGCCCAACTTAGCCAGAGCCAAACCTTTTTGCGCTTGTATCTCTATTGTTTCCAGCTTACTTAAAGCAGAACTAAGTTGAGTTTTGGTATCTTCAAGTTTTATCTTTGACTTAGCCAAGGCGGCCATTTTCGCGTTTAAACTTACAGTTGCCTTTTGGTTACCGGCAGCCGGCGGTAGTGATGATTCACCGGCTTGCTTCATCTTCGTTAAATTTTTGTCAACTTTATCAAGGTTGCCGGTTAAATCAGCTATTTTATCATTGATAGAGTTTAAGGAGGCTTTAGCCGCCAGGAGACGGGAATCGGCTATCTTCAAAGCGGCGCGGTAGAGCTTTGGGTCCAACTCCGCTAACAGTTCTCCCTTTTTTATCTTTTTCCCGTCCGTAACGTATAATTTAAGCATAGTTCCGAGCGGCCTGAAACCGGGTGGAGACACTGGCTTCAACGGGTTGCCGGCATTGACGTTATTTGGCTTATTCCTAAGCGCCGCGCTGGGCTTTATGACCGCTAATTTACCTATAGGCGGCATAATAATAGGGGCGCGAATTGTTATCCTATCAGCATCAATCACACCTGAAGCCGGTTCTTTGGCGCGGTCTTTTGACGCGAAGACAACTCCGGTAGTAGCCGCTATTATAACCGCTAAGACGAGACTTAAGATTAGCTTATTTTTCAACCATTATCCTTTGCGTTGCCGGCTACATAATCTTGTATGGATTTGCGCAGATACGTTTGGAGTAGTAG
>CAJVYJ010000069.1 GCA_913009475.1 uncultured Actinomycetes bacterium
CTGCACACGATGAGTCACTGTTAACGAAGAGGTACTATTTTTTATAGTACTGTTTTTTTTTTTTTTTTTTTACTTTCTTTTTTTTTTTTTTTTAATGATACGGCGACCACCGAGATCTACACTCTTTCCCTACACGACGCTCTTCCGATCTCTCAGGCCAATTTTTGTCAAACTTGCCATCATCAGCAGTTCGCGAGCGTAAAGCCGGAAGAGAAGACTGTTAATTGGAAAAGCATCCATTTCATGGTAGTTAAGAAGATAGGCGCTAATAAATGTTTCCAGTGCCATCAGCCTAACTTCTGCGCCAATTGCCATACCACTGGAGTAAAGCCGCAGCCGGGCCAATTCTTTAATATGAAGTATTAATTTTACTAGGTCTCATTCCAACTCTAAACTTTAAATTCGGAGATGGCGCATAAGCCCTTGATCAAATCTTTAAAACCGCAACCGACAGCACCACAATATTGTAAACAAAATGATTGTTTGCCGCAGATAAACCCTTTTTCCAAAAGATTATTGAGATCTTCCTCGCTAATAGAATTTATCCACTCGACAACGCGGCGGGGGAAATCCTTTGTCGGCGTTCTAACGAGCAATAATAGCGCGTAATATTGACAATCCGTATCTATACAGTAGCGGAAACACCGATCAAGCTCATCGCAACTTTGGCTGTCACTAATCAGTTTATTGATATCAGAGGCTGACATCTCTTCAATCCAATTGATAAAGCTTATCTTCAGTAAAGTGGATTTACGCATAATTATCCATTCCAGTATTGGTAAAAATAGATGATACTATTAGTGTCCGTTGGTGACAATAAGCATTAACTATGAGATAATAATTATTGTCGATTTCTCTAAAGATGTTGAGAGCGACCCAGAGTCATATAATGGTTGGCTAATCTATTATAAATAAGGAACAAAAATAAGCTTATCTTCATTTATCAAAAAGCAACCTAACTGATGAACAAATTCGTTAAAGGCATACCCAATCGTCTCCAACTTATAACTCAGCGTTTGCGCAAATGGTTTGTATTTTCATTAATAATCGGCATGATTACAGGAGCGCTGGTTGCTCTACTTGACTTTATTGTCACTAAGATGCTTGATTTTACCTTTTCCAAGACCCTGGCTACCCCTTTAGGAGCGTTTCTCCTGCCTTTGGCGGGTTTGACATTAGCTGGAATTACAATGGTTTTCCTGGCTAAAAGCTCCGATTATGGAGTTGAGGAAGTTGTTAAAAAATATCATGACCCGGAAGGCTCGCTGGATTTAAAATCCACTCCCGCGAAACTGTTGGCATCTATCTTTACCGTCGGCTTCGGTGGTTCCGCCGGACTTGAAGGCCCCAGCTTTCATATCGGCGCCGCCGTCGGAACCTTATTCAATAAAGCCTTCAAACTCATGAATCTTGACTCTAAAAACGTAAAAACAATGATGATAGCCGGTAGCGCAGCGGGAATTGCCGCTGTCTTTAAAGCTCCGCTTACCGGTGTGATTTTTGGACTTGAAGTACCCTACAAAGACGATCTTGCCCGAGATGCGCTTATTCCCTCATTAATCGCCTCAGTATCGTCATATCTGGTTTTCGTCGCGTTCATAGGTATAAAACCATTATTTAAAATAGAAAAATTATACTTCATCAATTATTGGGACTTATTACTGGCAGCTGTCATAGGTCTGCTGGTTGGTGTATCGGCACGTTTTTTTGTTAAAGCTTTTCGCTGGACTGAGACAACTTTCGAAAACAGCTCCCTGTCGAAAACTACAATCTTTATGATTGGCGGCGCTGTTGTCGGCCTAACCGGTTTACTTTCCATCTGGTTAGTAGGTACACCTGTTTCCCTGGGTATTGGCTATGATACCATCGGCAGAATAATAACCGAAACCTTTAGCGTGAAGATTCTAATCGGTATATTATTCCTTAAATTTATCGCTACAATCGCTACAATCGCGTCCGGAGGAGTCGGCGGTATGTTTATCCCCATGATTATGCTGGGCGCTACCATCGGTTCTATATTAGGCAAAATAACACCGTTCGAACGGGGACATTTATACCCGGTTATCGGGATGTCATCGTTCTTGGCCGCCGGTTATAAAACACCGTTGGCCGCGGTTACATTTATTGCTGAAACCACAGGCAGTCCCGGCTATGTTATCCCCGGTTTAATAGCCTCAGTATTAGGTTATATTGTTTCCGGCCGCATATCCGTATCTAAGCACCAGCATTGGACCAGGTCGACAAAGTTGGAATTGATGCTCTCGTCACACGTGTCACAAGTTATGACAACGTCTAATGTCATTACTGTTCCTAAGGATATTTTTTTAGAAGAACTTTTCTTAAACTACATTTTGAAATATCGTTATAAGTCCATGCCCGTGGTCGACAACGATAGATTGTTTGGCATGATAGCGCTTAGTGATATTAAACAATATGATGCCGAGGATTGGAGTAAAATAACAGTGGGCGAGGCGGCAACCAAGAGTGTACACGTAGCTTATCGTAATCAAACTTTAGCCGAAGTCCTGGACAGAATGAACGCTTATAATGTTGACCGTATGCCGGTCGTCAGCCATAAAGACCCCAATGAAATAATAGGTATTATTTCATCGACCGATATTGTCGCGTTGGAGGAATTATCCAAATTTTGGCGTAACCGAACTTCGCGGTAGTAATCACTATTTGTTAATCTTCTCAATGTCCATTTGGGTTGTAGATGCGAATCTTCTTATTAAATACAAATAAACCACTTAGTTATACCGACGGCATAATTAAGTGGTTAGCTCCTCAGGTAGGACTCGAACCTACAACCCTTCGGTTAACAGCCGAATGCTCTACCGATTGAGCTACTGAGGAAAATAGCTTCGCAACACTCGTTGTATTTTACGAGATTAAGCTATCATATTCAAGAATAAATATTAGATAAATATGGGTTCAGGCCAAACCATTCTTTAATAATCTACATTATTCCAGATAATCTCTGAGTTTGGCGCTGCGGCTGGGATGCCGCAGTTTAGATAGAGTCTTGGATTCTATTTGACGGATTCGTTCTCTGGTAACGCCAAATACCCGGCCCACCTCTTCTAATGTTCTGGGATGACCGTCTTTAAGTCCAAAACGTAATTCGATGACCCGCCGTTCCCGCTCTGATAAACTACCGAGGATTCGGCGCAGTTGTTGTTGCAGCAGCGAAAAAGAGGCGGCATCGGGCGGTACAATCGCTCCGGCATCCTCAATAAAATCACCCAGTTGTGAATCCGCTTCCTCCCCGATAGGAGTTTCCAGAGAAACCGGCTCTTGTGAGATTTTCAAAATTCCCCTTACTTTCTCAGCGGTTATCTCCATCTTTTCACCAATTTCCTCCGGCGTAGGCTCTCTGCCCAGATCCTGTAATAATCTACGCTGGATACGGACTAATTTATTGATAGTCTCAACCATATGCACCGGAATACGAATCGTACGCGCCTGGTCGGCTATAGCCCTGGTAATCGCCTGTCTGATCCACCAAGTGGCATAAGTGGAAAATTTATAACCTTTGCGATAATCGAACTTCTCCACTGCCCTTATTAAACCCAGATTGCCCTCTTGAATAAGGTCTAAAAATAACATACCCCTGCCGACATAACGCTTAGCGATTGATACCACCAAACGTAAGTTGGCCTCGACTACGGTACGCTTAGCTATCATCCCCACACGTTCGATCTGTCGCAAACGACGCATCTCCGCACGCGTACTGGCGGCGCCTGACTCAATTTGAGCGGACGCTTCTTCCCACGCTTCTATTTTTTTAGCCAGCTCGACTTCCTGGCGCGCGGTAAGTAAAGATACCTTGCCAATTTCCTTTAGATACATACGCACAGGGTCATTAGTGAGTATTTTAACAGCCGAGTCGGACTTTAGCTTACTTTTTCTTTTGGCTTTTGTTCTTTTTTTCTTGGGTTTCACCACTATCGGCTTAACCGCGTCCTTTTTGCCGTCTTCGTTTTTCACTATTTTAATGCCAAGATCCAATAACTTCGAATAAACATTATCTATCTGCTCAGTTTCCAACTCTATTGGCTCAAGACTGTCTAGAATATCATTAGAAAGTAGAGAGCCTGATTTTTTACCTTCTTCAATCAGCTTTTCTACTTGCGGAAGATTAAGTTCATTTAGGCTCTCCGTTAACTTCTTGCTTTTTGCTTTAGACAACTTGGTCCCGCATCTCCCTTCTTTTGCTCTGTAATTCTAATATCTTTTTTTCCAAGACTTTTTGTTTTTTCATATCAGCGACGCTTAACTCTTTTATTAGCACTTTAATCTGACGCTCCAGCGATAACTCCTTGATTTTAAAAAATATACTTAAAAAGTATCGCTCTTTATCTTCAACCAATATCGGTTCCATTATTAGCGATACAACCAAATTCTTCTGGTTACCATCCAGCTCATGCACTATATTTTGTACATTTAACTTACCTTTACCCACCAGCTTTGATTTTAAAACAGCAAATAATTGCTTATTATCTTGATTTTGCCAATCGGTTGGTTCCAGCTCTTTTAAGAAGGCACCTTTCCCAGGAATTTGAAGTATTAATTTTAACATTTCTCTCTCGGCAACGCTAGTGGCGTTTCTAAATATTTTGCTCAGAGGTTGATTCGGCTTTGCCTTAACCGTATGTCGCTTATCACTGACCACGTGTTTAAAGTCAATTTGTAGTGTTTCCAATGATACATCAGCCATTTCCGCTATACGTTTAAGATATTTTTCCTGAGCTACGGCGCTTGCCAATAGTTTGATAAACGCGAGAGATTCAGCAATAGCTTTTTGGCGCTGATTATCATCGTTAATATCATATTTTATCATTATACGCTCAAGATAAAAATCAGTAAACTGTTTAGCGTTGGTTATTAGAAGGCGAAAGTTTTCGACACCGTTCTTCGCCACATATTCAGCCGGGTCCAGCTCTTCCGGCAAGACAAGCACCTTGACCCCGATTTTATAGCTGTTCAACAATTTTTTTAAAGTGTTGTCACCGGGCAAACGAATCTGTGATACCAGTTCCAGACCTCTTTCCGCGGCGGCTATACCAGCGGCGTCACCATCGAAAACGAAGATGATATCATCCGTAAATCTAGAAATGAACTTAAAATGGTCAAGCGTGAAAGCAGTACCGCAAGTAGCTACTGCATTGTCTATCCCGGACATTTTAAGCGCCAATAAGTCAGTATATCCCTCGACAATAATCGCCGCTGATTGAGAGCTGATAGCTGTCTTGGCTAGATTTAAGCCGTAAAGCACGGACCCTTTTCTATAGACCGGCGTCTCCGGGGAGTTTAAATATTTAGGGTTATCGCCGTTTAATGACCGCGCCCCAAAAGCAACTACTCGCCCCTGGATATCCTTTATTGGAAAAATGAGCCGACCGCGAAAACGGTCGAATGACTTCCCGTTGCTACCCTGAGAAGTCAAACCGGCCTTTAAAATCTCGGCCTCAAGAAAATTTTTTTTCAACAGATAATTCTTTAGACCGTCCCAAGTATCAGGCGCGAAGCCCAGCCACATAGTTTCAGCTATCTCTCTACCAAATCCCCTTGATTTTAGATAATCACGAGTTTCACGGCCCATTGGTGAAAACAAGACTTTGGAAAAATAACCGGCGGCGGCGGCGTTTATCTCATAGATTTTTTGCTTGATGCCAAGGTTATTGCTCTTGGTTTTGGTATAATGAACGGCATAACCGACCCGCCTGGCCAATGATTCAACAGCTTCAGTAAAATCAAGGCCGTCGACTTTCATCACAAAACTGATTACATCTCCGCCTTCCCCACAACCAAAACAGTGCCAAAGCTGCTTGGACGTGTCAACGCTGAATGAAGGCGTTTTTTCTTGGTGAAAAGGGCATAAGCCTTTATAAGCCCGGCCGGCTTTTTTAAGCATAACTTGCTCGGAGATGATGTCGATAATATTGACCCTGTCCTTTATCTGTTCTAAATCATCTTCTCTTATTAGACCTGACACTAATACCCCTTATTCTTCAATGTTCGTAAATTTTAATGCCTGTATGCCTGAATTCCCGGTCCGGTTGAGGACGACAAACTTAAGAACATAGGCATGACAAAAATAAATATCTATTACTAAACATCAGCCTTTAATTTAATTATAAGGTTAATAATCATACGATTAAATAGAAAGAATGTAAATAATATGAATTATTGATGAATTTTCTGCTTTTACCTCTTTAAACTCTTGAAAGGTCCGTTAATTTTGATTAAGATTATTAAGTCGAAATAAATGGAATTAGGAGAGATAATGAAAAAAACAGTTATAACAAGTATTATTGTCGGTATTGTTTCAGCTATTATAGGCGGATTGATAGTAGCGGGCGCCATGCTCTATTATACGCCATGGGGCCGGCAAGTAAATGTAAAGAGGAACATTCCTCTGACAAAAAAAGTAGCCAATAAAAATGGCCTTTCACCGGAGACTATTTATAATAAATTCAGCCCTTCGGTAGTAAATGTTAGCTCAATCAGTGTCGGCTCGAATTTTTTTGGGCTGCGTTCAAATTCACAGGAGACAGCTACCGGGTCAGGCTTTATTATCTCCTCGGACGGCCTAATCGTTACGAACGAACATGTTGTCGATGGAGCTGACAAGGTCAAGGTTACTTTTGCCGACAAAAGTGAAGCCATGGCCAAGGTCGTAGGCAGCGACAGGAGTACCGACTTAGCTGTCTTAAAGGTAAAGCCGCCAAAAAACGTAATACCGATACATATCGCTGATTCATCAAAATTAAGTGTCGGCGACACCGCTTACGCTATCGGCAATCCGCTTGGTCTCTCACGCAGCATGAGCCAGGGGATTATCAGCGCCTTGGGCCGGACTATCGATGCCCCCAATGGTTTTCAAATCCGTAATGTTATTCAAACAGACGCCGCCATCAACCGCGGCAGCAGCGGCGGGCCACTAATAAATATTCAAGGTGAGGTCATAGGCATTACCGCTCAAATCGTTACTGAGGGAAGTAACGGAAATATTGGCATTGCCTTTGCCATCCCCAGCAATACAGTTAAAACCATTGTTAATGATATTAAAAAAAATGGTAAAGTTTCCCACGCGTGGCTGGGCATAGCCGGACGCGATGTTAATAAATCTTTAGCCGATAAGCACCATCTGCCGGTAAGCGCGGGCGCTTTGATAGTCGAGGTCTTTCCCGACAGTCCCGCCGCTAAGAGTAAGCTCATTGGCAGCAGTGATAAATTAGGCGATATCATTACCAAAGTCGGTAAGGATAAGATCAAGACTATGGAGGATTTAGTTAAAGCGATTGAAACATACAAAGTCGGCCAAGAAGTAAAAGTAGTTTATTATCGTGACGGGAAAAAGAGTGAAACTACTTTAAAATTGGAAGAAAGGCCGCAGAAGAACGTTGTCAAACAGCGAGCTTTATATAAAAGTCCCTAAATCTATCCAAACCGGCCGGTGATATAATCCTCTGTGCGCCTGTCTTTAGGTTTGGTAAATATTTTATTTGTATTTCCAAACTCAATCATGCGCGCTGAACCGCCGGCTTCATCAACTAAAAAGAAGCCTGTATATTCAGAGACACGGGCAGCTTGCTGCATATTGTGGGTAACGATAATAATTGTATAATTTTGCTTCAGCTTATAAATCAGATCTTCTATATGTTGCGTAGAAGCCGGGTCCAACGCGGAAGCCGGCTCATCCATCAAAATTACTTCCGGTTCTATTGCCAATGTCCTGGCTATACATAAACGTTGCTGTTGACCACCGGAGAGATTGAACGCTGATTTATCAAGCTTGTTTTTGACTTCTTTCCAAAGCCCGGCCTTGACTAAGCTGTCCTCAACTATATCATTCAGTATTTTCTTATTTTTTTGGCCATGGATGCGCGGGCCAAAAGCGACATTATCAAAGATGGATTTTGGGAAAGGATTAGGCCGCTGGAATACCATGCCCACTTTTTTTCTTAAATTAATTAAATCAGTATCAAGGCTATAAATATCCTTGTCATCAAGAAGGACATGACCTTCGATACGAACGTTATCGATTAAGTCATTCATCCTATTTAAACTGCGTAAAAAGGTAGATTTTCCACAACCCGAGGGACCGATGACCGCCGTTACCGACTCTTTTTTTACATTAATATTTATATCCTCAAGTACTTTTTGGTCCCCATAAAAGAAACTGAAATTTTTAGTCTGAATTATAAAATTATCGTTAGCCAAGTTGATTATTTACCTTTTTTCGGCGATGCGGCGGGAGCGCGACGACCTTCTATTACCAAATAACTTTCCTCACCCGGTTTGACCATCCCTAATTTTTCCCTGGCCATCAGTTCTATGTAACTATTGTCATTTTGTAATTTGTCTA
>CAJVYJ010000070.1 GCA_913009475.1 uncultured Actinomycetes bacterium
GAGAGTGCGAACATGAGTGGTGAGGAGGACTGGAGACGGAGGAGGGGGAAGAGAGATGGAGGCGAAGTGTAGATAGGAAACAAATTAGGTTTTTTTTTTTTTTTTTCATATATTTGTTATCATATTTTTTTTTTTTTTTTTAATGATACGGCGACCACCGAGATCTACACTCTTTCCCTACACGACGCTCTTCCGATCTTCACCAATTATATGCTGAATGGGTTTACCACCGGCGCGAGCGCGAATATTGACTTTATAGGCTTCTCTTTCCGGTTGCGACAGGGGCCTGTCGAATTGAAGATATAAATCAACGCGTTCCGTCTTTAAAGTAAACGCCATTAATTGTTCCGCTTCCAGCCGCGGTGACAGGGAGTCGTGATTGCTTAAGAATGATTTTGCCGCATCTAATACTTTACCGATAGTCCAGATAGTTTCTCGCTCGATTACCAATCTTTGATTTCTCGCTTTCATCCCGGTTCCGCAAGCGGAGCAAGGCTCCGCGCCTATAATTGCCGTCGCAGCGAAAAACTGCCAAGGCGGCTCTGTCTTCTCCCTCCCTCTTGACGGGGGAGGGTGGGGGTGTAGCGGGAACGTTAAATACTAGTCTAAAGTCCAGAGAGAAATCCCGTCACCCGTTACTAAATTACCTCTCTTAGCTTCTCAGCACGATCAGCCGCCGCTAAGCCGTCAATGATCTCATCGATTTTTCCTTGTAACGCGTCATCAAGATGATACAGAGTCAATCCGATCCTATGGTCCGTTATTCGCCCTTGCGGGTAATTATATGTTCGTATTCTTTCACTTCTATCGCCGGTGCCGATTTGTAGGCGCCTCTTCGACGCCACGTCGCTCTGTTGTTCCTCCAATAATTTATCATACAAGCGCGCCCGCAATATCCTGATGGCTTTCTCCTTATTTTGCAGTTGCGACTTCTCATCTTGGCAGCTGACTACCAGGCCGGTGGGAATATGAATAACTCGCACCGCTGAATCCGTCGTATTTACCGATTGCCCGCCCGGACCGCTGGAACGAAATATATCTATACGCAGATCACCATGGTCTATCTCTACCTCGATGTCGTCAACTTGCGGCAAGACCGCTACTGTCGCTGTCGAGGTATGAATCCGTCCACCCGATTCAGTAACCGGCACCCGCTGCACCCGATGCACGCCTGACTCAAATTTCAGCCGGCTGTAAGCGCCTCGGCCGTTTATCTCAATAATAATTTCCTTAAATCCGCCCATATCGGACGAACTGGAACTCATAATATCGGTTTTCCAACCTTGACTCTCGGCATATTTCGTATAAAGACGATAAAGATCGCCGGCAAATATGGAAGCCTCTTGACCACCGGCACCGGCGCGAATCTCCATAATAATACTCTTATCATCATTGGGGTCCTTGGGGAGCATCATAGCTTTGACTGTCTCCGTCAATTTGGCTCTAGTGGCCCTTAACTGGCTTAGCTCATCTTTTAAATAAGCTTCCATCTCCGGTTCCGCCTCTTCAGCTAAGAGCTCATTGGCATCGGCTATGCCCGCTTCCGTATTTTTTAATTCTTTGACTTTTGCCGCCAACGGCGCCAAGTCCGCGTGTTGCTTAGCATAGACGCTATATTTTTTTTGATTTTTAATAACATCCGGGTCGCTTAATTTCTCATTTAGCTCTTGATAACGATTTAAAATATCATCGAGCTTGTTTTTCAACTTTGATCACCTTGATTTTTTGTTATTTAACCGATGTAAGCCCGATATCGGCATAGTTATTGGAGTCATCGCCTTCAAGCTCTAAAAGTTTTTTTAAGGAAAAGATAGCGACTTCCAGTTGGTCTTCCGATGGTTCGTTCGTAGTCAGGCGCTGCAGAAGAAGCCCGGGACTCATAATTATTTTAACTAATTTTGAACCTTCATGCCGACCGGCGAACTTGATGACTTCGTATGAAAGGCCGGCGACAATGGGCAAAACCAGCAATCTTAATGCTATTCTTTCCAAAATGGAAGTCGGGCGGCCCAAAAAAATAAATACTATTATACTGACAACCATTACTACCATCAAAAAACTGGTCCCGCAACGTAAGTGCTCCGTGCTGAATTTCGCCACCTCTTTGGGGACAAGCGGTACGCCGTGCTCATAGGCGTGAATAGTCTTATGCTCGGCGCCGTGATATTGGAAAACCCGCTGAATATCCTTTAAACGTGAGACCAGATATAAATAACCTAAAAAAATTCCGATACGAATGGCGCCCTCGACCAAGTTAATCATTATCGTGCTGTTCCAGAAAGGAAGATGGGAGACATCAAATAACTTTCCATTGATAATCTTTGTTATCCAGACCGGGAAGATAAAAAAAAGTCCAATAGCTAAAGTGAACCCAATAATAACGCTTAGGGCCAAGTCGCGGTTGCTTATATCCACTTCCTCCTCGGTAGATTCCTTGGCGGAAAATCCGATGGCCTGAACAGCCAGCAGCATGGCTTCCACCAACGCCAATGTACCACGTAAGAGCGGTTTTTTGAGCACTGGAAAACGTTTGCCTAAAGTCGGGACCGTACGATCTTCGACTGTTATTTCTTTATTAGGCTTTCTTACCGCGATTACATATTTATCTTTACCGCGCATCATCACGCCTTCAAGCACCGCTTGACCGCCGATGTGCGTATGAAATTTTTCCTTCGACATAACTACAAATGATACCTTATCTCGGCATTTTTGCCAACCGCAAGGAAGGGGAGAGGTAACTTACAATTTTTCTATCCTTGCCAACATTTCATTGTAAACTTCCGCATTGCGACGCATTCCTACTTTTAGAACTAAAACTTTAACTACATTTTTTTCTATTCTATAGACAACACGATAGTGAGATATTTTTAACTTCCAGTATCCTTTTAATTCTTTATTTAATTCCTTACGAAGAGGAGAGCTATATTTTTTCGGTGAGACAGTTAAATTTTTATAGATAGTTTTTAGGATTATAGATTGGTCATGCTTATTTATGGTTTTGAAATCTTCATCGACTACTTGGTGATGAATTTTAATCTGCCACATATCGCGATTATTTCAGCAGTTCTTCGATATCGATATAATCGCCTTCTTTACTGCCTTTAAAACGCTCACAAGCTAGATATCCTAAGACAATATCCTCAGCGGTTTCGACAATATTTTTCATATGTTCGTATTCTTCATTAGACATCAGCACCGCGGCCGGTTTATGCCTTTTTTCAATAACAACTACGCCTGTTTGGGCTTTTTTTAAGATTTTATCAATCCCGCCGCGAAGTTCGGAGACCCCGACCAAAGTGGTATCTTCTTTGATTGTAATCATACTTATCATCTCCCCTTTACAGATTAAGATATAGCATATGTCAATTCAATCGGCGGTTTAATTGGATATCTATTACTCTCCTCTAATTTCCCTATAAACATCTTCTTGCAGGTGTTTGTTAACGGCTGAGCGAAATTCTTTATCATTAAAAAAACGGGCAACCATCTCTTCGTTCTGCTCCACCCTGTTAATGATAAAATTTTCCAGCACTTTATTAAAAGCAAAACCAAAGTTTTCCAGGGTATTGACCGTGGCCGCTTGACGAATTTTTTCATCGGCTTTGATATCCTCTTTGATAGAGTCAAAAAATAGTTGGTCGCCGGAGGCAAAGTTTGTACCGAAACGGTCATTGAGTATATCTATAAGTTGCGATAGATAAACGCTCTGTTTTTCACTAACACCCGTGCCGACTTCCGTCGGCCCGTCAACAACACCATCACTACCAAGCTCAATACTTATATCATCAGCGGTTTTTTCCAGACGATAATATTTAAGCGCAACTTCACCTTCCAAGTCCAACGGTGAGCCGATGTCACGTTTGGGCAGTTTGGTTAAGAGAAACCTGATGTACGAGTAGAGCTTCTCAAGCTCAGAGTCGCCAAAAGGGATAATTTGCGCCAGAAAAGCGTATAGGTTTCTGTAGTCGGCAAAGACACCGCACAACTCTTCTCGTTCCGTCTCCTCTAATTCGCTAAAACGCTTTACGGCAGTATCAAGGCAGGCGTTAAGTCGCTGATGATCACCCGAATGCTGGGCATTTTTGGGTTTGTAGAAAATACGGGCAAATTCTTCTACTTCGGACCAGTGATAGACACCGGCGGCGTCAAGTCGGGCTTTCAACTGATATAGTTGGCCGGGCTCCGCCCGTTCCCCGATAAGCGTTGCTTCATAGTAAGGCTTAAAAGCTTCCAAAATATCTTCGGGCTCGTTTATAAAGTCGAGCACAAAGGTATCTTCTTTGCCCGGATGAGTGCGATTAAGACGTGAGAGGGTCTGCACCGCTTGAATACCAGCGAGCCGCTTATCTACATACATGGTATGTAACAGCGGCTGGTCAAAGCCTGTCTGATATTTCTCAGCCACTAGTAGAACCTGGTATTCACCGCCGGCAAATTTTTCCGGCAACCCTTTTTCCCTGATGCCGTTGTTCATAGAAACTTCTCTATATTCAACACCGGGAAGGTCAGGGTCAATAACGGCACCAGAGAAGGCAACTAGTGTGCGAATGTCATAACCTTTTTCGGCGATGTATTTATCGAAGGCCAGTTTATACTTTACAGCGTGCAGCCGACTGGCCGTGACCACCATAGCTTTGGCCTTACCGCCAATTTTATGCCGGGTAACGGTGCGAAAATGTTCCACCATTACCTCAGTCTTTTGCGCGACGTTATGGGGATGCAGACTCATAAACCGCGCTAAGGCTCGGGCTGCCTTTTTCTTGTCCAGCTCCGGGTCGTCTTCGACGGACTTTATAAGCCCGAAGTAGGTTTTATAAGTAGTGTAATGTTTTAAGACATCGAGGATAAACCCTTCCTCAATTGCTTGCCGCATGGTATAGAGGTGAAACGGCACCGGTTTTCCATCCGCGCCCGGCCTACCAAAAACTTCCAACGTCTTATATTTAGGTGTGGCGGTAAAAGCAAAAAAGCTTAAATTAGTCTGTCTGCCCCTGGCAGCGATGGTCTTGTTAACTTCTTCTTCATAGTCGGGTAGACTTTCACCTTCGGCCAGGGCCGCCGCTTTGGCGTTTATTCCCGCACCGGCCAGCACTCTTTTCATCTCCGCTGCGCTTTGGCCGCCTTGAGAGCTATGCGCTTCATCAACTATTAAGGCGTAGTTGCGCTTTGGCAGCTCGCCGACTTTTTCCGCCACAAAGGGGAATTTTTGCAAGGTGGTTATGATAATAGGGACACCACCGGCCAAGGCATTAGCCAGCTTGGTCGAGTCGGTATCTATCTTTTCCACTACCCCGTGTTTATGTTCAAACTGATAGATGGTGTTTTGCAGTTGCTGGTCGAGAACTAAACGGTCGGTAACAACCACCACCGAGTCAAAAACTTTTTCGTCACCTACTGAATAAAGTGTGGCCAAACGGTGAGCCAGCCAGGCAATAGAATTGCTCTTACCGGAACCAGCTGAGTGTTGAATGAGATAATTACTACCAGGCCCTTCATCTCGGGCCGCCGCTACAAGTTGTCGCACCGCTTGCAGCTGATGATAACGGGGAAATATCATCCGCTCTTTTTTTATGCTTTTACCGCCCAGATTTTTTTCGATAACTTCCAGGTGTATAAAGCGGCTTAAGATATCTAAAAGGCTCTCTTTTTGCCAGACCTGTTCCCAAAGATAGGCTGTCTTGTAACCGCTCGGGTTAACCGGGTTACCGGCGGCGCCGTTATCGCCTTTATTAAAAGGGAGAAAATACGTACCGCCTTTGGCAAGCTTGGTTGTCATATAAACTTCGTCGGGGTCAACGGCAAAATGAACCAGGCTTCTTTTTTTGAATTGAAAGATAAGTTCGCGCGGGTCGCGGTCAAATTTGTATTGCTTAACCGCTTGTCGCCAAGCCTGGCCGGTCATGGGGTTTTTAAGTTCCGCCGTGATAATAGGAATGCCGTTTAAGCTTAAAACCAGGTCGATACTGTTCTCGTTGGCTGTGGAATACTTTAGCTGGCGGGTAACAGTCAACTTATTGGCTTCATATAAAACTTTGGTATCCGGGTTAAGGCCGCTGGCCGGGGCAAAATAAGCTACTTTAAAGGTTTTGCCGAAACATTTAAAACCGTGGCGGAGAACGTCCAAACAGCCTTGGTGCTCCGAGTTGAGCGCCCGGCAAAGGTCATCAAGGAGGGTCTCAGCCGCCTTATCGCCTTGAATGTTGTAAAGGTAATTCCATTCTTTTGGTTGTGTCGAACGGATAAAATCGAGCAGTATTCCGGTATCCAGACAACGTGTTCTGTCGAAATTATTAGGGTCGCTTTTGGTGTATCCTGTTTTTAGTAGGAATTCTTCGATAACCGTTTCAAGGGTTGTCTCAGTGTGCAGCTTCATGTCAAGCTGCTACGTACTCGCGCACATCGACTTGTACGCCTACCTTTGCCGCCGCCTCCGCCGTTTTAATAAGACGGCTAGTAGTCTCTTCATCAACATACTCTTCACCGCAATTGGCGCAGACTTGCGCCGGCACGTTTTTAATTACCAGGGTCATACCGTCTCGCTCAAAAGTAACGGACACCTTACCGGCGATTGTTTCGCCTTGTTTGCAAATTATACACTTCATTGCTTTCTCCTTTTGAAGTCAGCCTCCCAAATTTTACTACTAGGCTCGTAAGCTGTAACAACTATATATTTATTATCATCCCTATTATACGCTAAAACAACATGTATTGGTCGGTTCTTAATCCAACCCAGAATCAACGCGCTTGGATACGGCATGTCGGTTGAGTAATCTTCTATAGTTTCGCCCGTCTTAATAATATGCTTTACCTCGTCATCGCTAATGCGGCGTTCAAACATGCGGCGAATAGCGTGGACACGAAATACAAACTTCTTCATCAGACCACCGCTTCTCTTAAGTCGAGCTTGCCGGTTACCGCTGCTGATATAAGAGCGGTACGGTATTCATTCAGTTTTTCTATGGAGAGTTCAATTTTAGTGACTAAGATATCTATTTTACTGGTAGTGCGGTCGAGAAAGTTGGCGATGGCTTGTTGTTCAACAATGGGCGGTAATGGAATGTTAATATTTTCTATATCAGAAACATTAACCGCCGGGTAACTAACACCTACAGAGCGCGAAACAATAGTTTCTATAAAAGAGGACTCTCTCATAGCATACTGTAGATAATCAGCCCTTATTGAACGTGGTCGCACTACCGCGAAACCTGTCGAAACAATTAGATTATTTGGTGGTTTTCTAATCGGTGAAATGGCTTTTAAATAAGTGCGAACCGTAGATACGATAACATCACCATCTCGAACAATTCGTCGTGCTCGAGATGGTGCATTTTCAAAATTAATTTCCTCTTGCTTTACAATACCCGCAGATGCATCCACGCTACTAATGTCAACATAAGAAATTTCAGTATTAGGATTTGTTGTTTCTGGTAGAGTCTCGTCGTTAATGGTAGCAACATATTTTAGCCGCTTAACCTCCCAATGCGCCGGCGTCTCCATCAGTTGTAGGGGCGAAAAATTTTTCGCCCCTACGCTCTTTACATCCGGGTTAAGCCCTTTGGTGACCGCGTGAGTTATGAGCGCTTGACGCTTTTCTTTAAGTAACTCCATTTGCCGCTGTTTCTTGGTAATTAATTTATCAATTCGCGCTGTTTCACGGTCGAGGAAGGCAGCGATGGCTTGTTGCTCGGAAAGAGGAGGTACTGGTAGTGGAAGATTTTCAAGTACATTCATCCCAATATTTTCTTGCGTTCCATAGGACCAATTTAAAGCTAATTCATCTTGAAAATTAGTTGAGCGAATTACTGATAATAAGAAATTTGGAATCATTGAATAGTTACAGCGTATTGCTGCAAGAGGAGACCAGATATTGAACTCAATATCTGTATCTACTATAGCACTTGCACCAGTCGTTGCTCCCGACTTAATGATATAAATATCGCCTTTTTTTGGTTTGTATTTTCTTGAAAACCGAATATGGTCAGCAATGCTAATATTGCCTCTACGTTTATCGAAATCAATACAACCATTTTTAATTGCTTCCGCTGAAATAAACGGAATACCATCATTGTCAATAAAAGTAGGCGTTTCATGAGGCCCATCAGTAATTGGAATAATTAGTTCATATTTTAATTTCCTAATTTTCCAATGCTCCGGCACCTCTCCCAGCTGTAGGGGCGAAAAATTTTTCGCCCCTACGCTCTTGTATTTGGGATATCGGTGAAATCGCCCAATCATTCCCAAACCACCTTTTGGTGTGCTCCCGCATAGGAAAGATTTTCCGGATCCATTTCCCATTTGATTG
>CAJVYJ010000071.1 GCA_913009475.1 uncultured Actinomycetes bacterium
TCTATTTGTTATTTTTTTTTTCAAGCAGAAGACGGCATACGAGATATATCAGTGTGACTGGAGTTCAGACGTGTGCTCTTCCGATCTGCTAAGTCGAAAGACGATGTATAGGGGCTGACGCCTGCCCGGTGCCGGAAGGTTACGAGGAGGGGTTATTCCACTTCGGTGGGAGAAGCTCTGAATCTAAGCCCCGGTAAACGGCGGCCGTAACTATAACGGTCCTAAGGTGAATTTAGTCGCCTTAGTAAAATCTGGCTATATGCTGGAAACTCTGAGAATCTCACGCTACCTTGCCAATAACGAACACGTGTTCTATAATAGAACAAATAGTTATTGAAAGGTAACAATGCGATGAGTGCAGACAATCAGCAGGAAAGACTAAAAATGTTGGATGGAAAATCATCCGCATATTTAGAATCCTCAGAGACTATACGCCAGACTCCGGAAATATCGGAGAAGATATAGTCCGTACCTCATGGCGACATGAGGAGGTTGGCAGAAATGACCAACCCATTATCTTAACGAGATAGATGATAGTAACAAGTTAGAGCGAAATTCCTTGTCGGGTAAGTTCCGACCTGCACGAATGGCGTAACGACTTGGGCGCTGTCTCAACGAGGGACTCGGCGAAATTGTATTACCAGTAAAGATGCTGGTTACCTGCAACTGGACGGAAAGACCCCGTGAACCTTTACTGCAGCTAGATATTGGATTTTGGAGTGTCATGTACAGGATAGGTGGGAGGCTTTGAAGCTGGGGCGCTAGCCTCGGTGGAGCCATCCTTTGGATACCACCCTTGACACTTTGGAACTCTAACGTTGACCCGTTATCCGGGCAGCGGACAGTGTCTGGTGGGCAGTTTGACTGGGGCGGTCGCCTCCCAAAAGGTAACGGAGGCGCCCAAAGGTTCCCTCAGAACGGTTGGCAATCGTTCGTAGAGTGCAAGGGCACAAGGGAGCTTAACTGCGAGACCTACAAGTCGAGCAGGGACGAAAGTCGGGCCTAGTGATCCGGTGGTTCTGTGTGGAAAGGCCATCGCTCAACGGATAAAAGGTACTCCGGGGATAACAGGCTTATCTTGCCCGAGAGTTCATATCGACGGCAAGGTTTGGCACCTCGATGTCGGCTCATCGCATCCTGGGGCTGTAGAAGGTCCCAAGGGTTGGGCTGTTCGCCCATTAAAGCGGTACGCGAGCTGGGTTTAGAACGTCGTGAGACAGTTCGGTCCCTATCCGTTGCAGGCGCAGGAAGCTTGAAGGGAGTTGTCCCTAGTACGAGAGGACCGGGATGAACAGACCTATGGTGTACCAGTTGTCACGCCAGTGGCACCGCTGGTTAGCTACGTCTGGACAGGATAAGCGCTGAAAGCATATAAGCGCGAAGCCCACCCTAAGATAAGGCTTCCCATCCATTTAATTGGAGTAAGACCCCTGGAAGACTACCAGGTTGATAGGCCACAGGTGTAAGCGCAGCAATGTGTTCAGCCGAGTGGTACTAATAGGTCGAGGGCTTGATTTTTACTCAATAAGTAGCTGTGTAGTTATCTAGGTACAATTTAATGAAGCGTTTTTTGGTGTTCTAGTGACCTTAGCGAGGGTGGTACACCCGTTCCCATTCCGAACACGGAAGTTAAGCCCCTCAGCGCCGATGGTACTGCCTGGGCAACTGGGTGGGAGAGTAGGACGTTGCTAGAACTCCAAAAAACGCTTCTTTTATAGGAACACTACCAAACACTCAATCTGCGACGCTCCACCCCACAAAGTAAAGCAATACTTTGCGGGGACCCCGGTTATCCTCCGCTTCGTTTTGCTCGCAATTGTAAAATGGAAATCACAAATAATAATCAATGTAGCCGCAAGGCTTGCTTTGCTTAAGTTATTATCAGAGCAAGCTCTGATGCTACAATCTGATTCAGCGCCGGTTCAACCGGCGCGCTATACATTTGGAATCTATCCAAACGCTGCGTTTCGGCTACAAATCTTATTTTACGCGGCGTTTTCTTTACACGACAGTCGTAAAATGTTAAAGTATTGAATATAGGGGGCGGGGGTAATCAAGAAAGCTTCGACTTAAAGGATGCGCAAAGATGTCTCGTACACAAATAACTATTATCTCCATATCGATATTTGCTGTTATAGCCGGCTTAGCGCTTTTAGTGGTACCGCGATTTTTAACACCCGCTACAACCACGGCACCGATGCCGACAACCAACTCAACCACCGAGCAAAACACTGGAACATCCGCTGTGGCTGATGTCGGTAAGGCCGCCCCTGGAGAAAAGATTATTGTTCTCTCCAAGCTGGGCATGACCTGATCTTCATGTAAAGCTGTAGTTGGCAGCATATTATCAAAAGTAGACGGCGTGGTTAAATACTCCGTAGTTGTGTCCAAGGATGAAGCGACGGTCAGATATGATACCAAGCGAACCACTCCGGCCAAGATCAAAGCCGCTATTATCAAGGGTGGTTATCAGGTTGGTTCTATTCGCGAACGTTAAAGGTAAATCGGTAACTTCCGAGACGCTTTTCTTGGGATATATATGGGCGTTTATAAAAATCATGAAGTAACTTGTCTCAAAGTTTTAAATGCTTCCGATAAAATTTTCAGCTATTTATCAGCAAAAGTTGTTACTATTAAATAGATGAGAATATTAGTAGTTGAAGATGAGCGCAAATTAGCCAAAACCATAAAGAAGGGCTTGGAACAAGAGTCGTTTGCTGTCGATATCGCGTTTGACGGAGGCTACGGTTATGATTTGGCGTCAACAGAGGATTACGATGTTGTTATTCTCGATTTGATGTTGCCGAAACTTAATGGAATAGATATCTGCCGGCGTTTGCGGCAAAACCAAATCCAAATTCCGATTATTATGCTTACCGCTAAAAGCCAGTTGGAAGATAAAGTCAATGGCCTGAACAGCGGCGCTGATGATTATCTGGCCAAACCTTTTGCCTTTACTGAATTGCTGGCGCGAATTAAAGCACTGGGGCGTCGTCCTAAAGTCAGCCTGGGTACTGAATTGGAAGTAGAAGACCTTAGCTTGAATACTCTAACTCATGAAGTCAAGCGGGATGGGCGCGGTATTAAACTCTCACGCACGGAATTCGCTTTATTGGAATATCTGATGCGGAATAAAGATAAAACTTTAACGAAAAATCAGTTAATCGAACATGTCTGGGACTATGACGCCGATGTGTTGCCGAATACGGTCGAAGTTTATATCGGTTACCTGCGCAATAAGATTGATAAACCGTTCAAGAATAAAGCCGCGCTTATTCAAACTGTACGCGGTTTTGGCTATAAAGTCGGCCGGTGATAGATGTGTTCCGCTCCGCTCGCCTGAAGTTGACCGCTTGGTACTTGATTGCTGTTATAATAATCAGCGCTGCTTTTAGCTCGGCGATTTATCTTGGTGTCGCCTACGATCTTAGCCGGCGTTTTTCCGATATGGAACAGCGTATGTCGAACCAAAACATGATGGGCTCTATGTCGTCTGGAATGCATGGTATATTCGCTAGTGATTTGCGTGCCGCCAAAGGGCGGGTTTTGCTTATATTATTGATGGCAGACGGTTTTATATTAATATTTTCCGCCGCCGCTGGGTATATGTTGGCCGGTCGGACATTGCAACCTATCCAGGCGGCTTTAGATGAACAGAAGAGATTTATTGCTGATGCCTCCCACGAGTTTAAGACACCGCTTACGGTTATGAAGACCAGCTTGGAAGTGGCGCTCAGGGATAAAAACTTAAACTCTAAGCCGGCAGTAGAAACGCTGCGCAGTAATCTTGAGGAAGTAGAAAGGCTGCACTTGTTGATTGCCCGTTTAATTAGTCTGGCCCAAAGCCAAGAAGGCAAACGTCGGATCAATTTACAACCTGTAGAGGTGGCAGTGGTGCTGGAGGAAGCGGTAAAAAAGGGATTGCCGTTGGCGAAAGAAAAATCCATCGCTCTAAAGCTTGAGGCTGAATCCTTAAAATTAGAGGCGGATAAAGAGCGCTTGGCAGAGGTATTAACAATTCTACTGGATAACGCGATTAAATATACTCCCCCGAATGGTTGGATTAAAATAACGTCAAAAAGAGATGGTAAATACGCTCTGATCGAAGTAGCTGATTCCGGTATCGGCATTGCCGAAGATGAGCTGCGGCATATATTTGATCGTTTTTATCGAGCTGATAAATCGCGTTCGAAAACCAATGTCGCCGGTTTTGGTTTAGGTCTGGCTTTAGCCAAACAAATTGTCGAATCACATCATGGGAATATTGAGGTTAGCAGTATTGTTAATTCCGGAACGATCTTCACCATAAAACTACCTTTAAATTAATTTTATATTTTCTTATTTTTTAAGCTTATTCTCAGTTTTAAGTCGCAAAATATACCTAGAGTTCCGGCCGAAAAAAGTACTGTCGGCTGGTCAATAAGGAGAACGTGGCCGAGAGCGTGAGATGCAAGGCAGACGAAAGTCGAGGTGAGGGAGCGTCATTTACAACTTCCGCCCCCACCCTAACCCTCCCCCGTCAAGGGGGAAGGGGGCAATGGTGCCGCCACGGCGGCAAACATAGGCGAGATGAGACCGAGGATAACCGGGGTCCCCACAAAGTATTGTTTTACTTTGTGGGGTGGAGCGTTGTAGATTGGGTTTTCGGCCACGCTTCTAGTTTTAAAGTTATAGCTGGAGAGGAGGTGCGAAAATGAAGAAGAGAAGTAGCATATTGTTTGTGGTTATGGCTGTCAGTGTATTATTGTTGGTGGCTGTTTTCGGGACCGGTATGGTTATCGCTAAAACCGAAAATCCGGTGACGCGGTCATTTAAGTCGGTTGCGACCTCCGAGCAAGAGCAAAAAAATAACGACGCGGATCATTATAAAGAGATGGAAGCTAAATGTGAAGAGCAGCTCAATTCCGCGGTTGAGACCGGAAAATATACTTCGGAGCAGAAGCAAGCAATATTAAAAAAAGAAGCCGGACTTCATCAGGATATGACTGAAATTGAGAATCTCTCGCCGGGAAAAAGAGGAGAGGCCATGGTAAAAATGATGTCAAAGATGGAAAGCTGGGCGAAGGACAACGGCATTGATCTAAAAGACTTCATGGGCCACGGTAGCGGGCATATGTCGATGACTGACGGTTGCTCGTCTGAGATGATGTCGGGTATGGACTCGATGATGGGTGGTAAACAACCAGTGATGTCGGGCGGCGAATCGATGATGTAGAGGAAAGTAATTCCTCTATTGGGATTCAAGATAAAACCAATAATAAGCGCTCCCTCCTAAAGTTTTTAAGGGAGCGCTTATTATTTATTTAATATATCTGTCCCAGCTTGCGTAAGTTTCTTTAATCGACCCACGTGGGAAGGCCAGTATAATCAGTAACAGACCGCCGATAGCTCCATATAAAGGAGTCAGCGATGAGCCGGCGCCGGCGAGCAGCCACGGGGCTATAATCAACCAAGCGCCAAACAATATATTGACGAAGCGAACGCTGCGAGCTACCTCGGAAAAAGCAATAATCGAAAATGTCACTACCAGGGCGCCAAATAGATGGTCGCTGTTGGCCATAGCTCCAAAATTGTCTAAGGTAACTCGTGTGAACATGAATGACACACCAATCAAGGTGCTAACCAATAGAGTAATTGGGAATGTCATACCGCGCACGCCCTCTTTTACCCAGTCGCTTGTTGTTCCCAGGGCAGCGGTGGAAGTATCATCACTGCCGCCCTCCATGGCATCACCGGTCCAGAAAGTGCGCCAGAACGGTTTACCTTTACGACGCGCGTCAACTAAAAATTGTCCCATGGCCACAAATTCGTCGAGTGAATAGGGGATCATTATCAACATTGCCAGCGCGGTTACCAGGCAAAGCGTACACCAGGTGCCAATTACAATCGGTTGGATGATAATAAAGACGATGCTGACGATGCCGAGTGGCAGGATTAAGAGGCCAAGGCCCAGCGCCATCCATGGCATGGTACGCCAACGCTGTTTGCCGCCCATTAAAGTCATGAATAATTCAAATAGATATACGACGGCGCCTAGGCCGGCATCGGCTATCGGCCAGGCTTTTGACGCATTCGAGGTAATAATCGTCATGGTTCCGGAACCGAAGAAAGGGTCCCAGGCGTTGTTGATATAGCCAAGTTGGTAGGCCGCCATATACCGGGCGATGAAAAATCCAAACAGCGCTAAGACCGCGATAGGTAGTCGTTGCAGCCAACTTGATGGTGTGTAATTCCACCCTGGTGGGATATCAGGCTTACCCATCATACCGGACATACTCATACCCGGCATCATCGGGACCAAGATTGAAAACGCGATTACCAGAGAACCGACCAGGGTTGCGTTGGCATAGGCCGCCGGCAAAGGGGTCCAAAATACCAGTGGCGCGAATAAGAGCCAAGAACCGACGGCGGTATTGGCCCATTGCGCCCATGGATAGCGGCGCGACATATTGGCGGCCAGTAAACTAAAGATGATTATTAGGATGCCACTTATAACATCACTCCAGGTCATCATCAGGTTGCGGCTGGCAAACGAGGGTAGACCGCGCTCGGCCATAGTGCGTAACAGATTGGTGTTGGCGGTAAAGTCGCTCAGATAACCAAGCGCAAACGGACTGGTCAACATCCAAAAGCCGAGTATTAGATTTACATAATGCGGCCATAACTTCTTGCGATGCATCGCAACCATCATGTTGGGATGATCGGCCTGATTTTTAGCGTTGTCGTGCTTGGGCACAAGGGTCATGCCGCATTTGGGACAGTTGCCCGGTTCACTTTCTTCTACTTCAGGGTGCATAGGGCAGGTATAGATCGTGCTGTTGTCCGCGGTCTCCGATTTGAGTGTTGACGAGTGGCCGGTATGTTGAGAGTGGTCAGGATTATTAGTGATTTGTCTTTGCGCCGATTGCGTTGCAGCGTCCAGCTTGCTTAGCGAAGCCGGTGGTTTTAGGTTGTTTTCCCGGTACCAACCCAGCGGATCGGCTTTTAAAGCCGCTACCATCTTTGGTAGGGTTTCACGCAGCGAATGTTTAGGCTCCCAATTAAGTAAAGTGCGCGCCCGGGTGATATCAAGGGCGTAATGATCGTTGGCCCGGTCGATCATCCAGGGTTTAATGAACGAATCACCGCCGGGTATGCGGCCCTGGAACCAGGCGCCGACCTTGGCGAGCGACCCCGGTATGTTGCGTGTTTCCCATGACTCGCCGTAAATCAGGCGCAGAAACGTATGTTGTAGTTCGTCGTAGCTTAGTGTTTCAGGCTCGCCCAGTAGGAGCGGTAGTTCCGGCGGCAGTTGAGCGCGACGTTTGACAACGAGCTCAATAGCATCAACCAAGTCATCCAAATGAATGAAGGCCTGACCGTGCGAAGTCGCGCCGGTATATAGTTGACCGGTGAATTGCCGCTCATAGATACGCCGAATCTGGTGTGCCAGTGGTGGGGAATGACAATCATCATCATAAACACCCGCGATACGAAGTAACACAACTGGAATATTTCCTCGTTCTGCCCGGATGAGCTTTTCGGTTTTGACTTTTGACTCGGGGTAGGCCCAGGTCGGCCCAATTGGCGAGTCTTCAGTGATAAACTGGCCCGGCTCGACGGGCCGGTGTACGAGCATGGTACTGGCGAAGATAAATTGCTCCACCTCGAATCCCTTTTGCAAGCCGCAAAGTAGGCGCTTAGTGCCATTGACCGTAATCTCGTCATATTTCGGACTTGGTTTACCGAGGAAATCATAGTAAGCGGCCAGATGAATAACCGAGATAATGTGCGTTCCATGGTGGTCACGGAGGGTATTGAGCCCCTCTCGCACACTCTCATCAGAAGAGATATCGACAGGTATGTACACGCAATCAAGCGGCGGTGGTGAAGCTGCCTTGCGATCAAAACCTACTACATTATCAGAGTGTTTTTGAAGCCGGCGCATCAACGCGTCGCCAATTCGTCCGTTGGACCCGGTAACTAAGATGATACCCTTTTCCGGCTTCATAACCGTACCTTCCTTATTTAGTTTTAATATTATATCAGGACTATTGATATTTTACCCGAGACTAATATAACTTATCTGATTTTTCTTTGCTTGACAAAATTCGCGAGACAGCTAAGATAATATATAGATCGGAAGAGCACACGTCTGAACTCCAGTCACACTGATATATCTCGTATGCCGTCTTCTGCTTGAAAAAAAAAAACACAATAACAACACCTGCCAGATAAAGATCGACTGACAACAGATGTCACTCGTA
>CAJVYJ010000072.1 GCA_913009475.1 uncultured Actinomycetes bacterium
AAAAAGAGCAAGAACAAATAAAGAAGAAAGAAGAAAAAAGAAAAAGGCAGCAGATGACGTAGGCGCACCGTGATATTTTTTATTTTTAATCTGTTTTTATTTTTATTATTTTTTTTCTCATTTTATTTTTTTTTTTTTTTTAATGATACGGCGACCACCGAGATCTACACTCTTTCCCTACACGACGCTCTTCCGATCTAACATCGTCTCTTGTAAAGGTCCCGTACTAGGGATTCCTTGTTGCTTGGCCATCTCCTTTGAGGGAACTATGGTGTTGGTGCTATTTATATTCGCCTGCGGCTCAACTACCGCTAAAACGGGCGATGAAAACCCAAGAAGCCCCAACATCAACATCAAAACCATAAACTTAGGCCAATTTATAGACATAAAAATACCTCCCCAATCTCGCGAGGAGAATCATACCGTGCCCCCCGCTTGCCTGAACATTACTTATTAGATAATATCAACATACTGCTTAAAGTTCAAGCCATTGCACTGACCCGTCTAAAATTTACCCAAGTTGAACTCTTGCTTAAATGATTGGAGAAATGTATTATCCATCGGTAAAGGAGTTCACCTTAAATTTAATATCGCCGGAAAATATATCAGATTTTTTGAAGCCAAGAGGGAAAAAGTAGTGGACGATAAGATGAATATGTCTGAAGAACACCGGCATCAACAATCCGACCATAATCAGCCTGGACATGATCACCACCGGATGATGCTAAAAGATTATCGCCTGCGTTTTTATATCTCACTATTTGTAAGCATACCTGTTTTAACGCTTTCACCTTTAATTCAAAAATATTTAGGTTTTAGCCTAAGATTTACAGCCGATAAATATGTACTTTTAGCCTTGTCCAGTTTTGTCTTTTTTTACGGCGGTTGGCCTTTTTTAAAAGGCATCGTCTCTGAGATAAAAAAGAGACAACCGGGCATGATGATGCTGGTGGCCTTGGCAATATCAGTGGCTTATTTTTACAGTGTGGCAGTTGTCTTTGGCTTAGAGGGTAAATACTTCTTTTGGGAACTGGTTACTCTAATTGACGTAATGCTGCTTGGCCACTGGTTGGAGATGCGCTCCATTCTTGGCGCCTCCCGGGCCCTGGAAAAACTGGCCCAGCTGATGCCCAGCGAAGCTCATTTAATTAAAGAAGACGGCGAAGTTGTCAATATCAGCATCGGTGATTTAAAAAAAGGCGACAGCGTCTTGATAAAAGCCGGTGAGAAAGTCCCCTCCGACGGCATAATCCTCAAGGGTAAGGGTTATATGGACGAATCGATGTTGACTGGTGAATCCAAACCGGTACGGAAAAACCCGGGTGATCAATTAATCGGCGGTTCAGTCAACGGTGACACGGTTTTTGAAATAAAAATTAGAAATACCGGCGCCGATTCCTATTTGGCGAAAGTCATAAACCTGGTCAAGGAAGCACAGGCGGCTAAATCAAAAACCCAGAAGCTGGCAGATGTCGCCGCTATGTGGCTAACGATTGTCTCAATTGCTATTGGAGTCAGCACTTTTACTTTCTGGATAATTTACAGCCATGATTTTGCTTTCGCGGTGGAAAGAATGGCGACGGTAATGGTTATCGCCTGTCCCCACGCACTGGGTTTAGCTATTCCCTTAGTAGTAGCGGTCTCGACTTCTCTGTCCGCTAAAAACGGGCTTTTAATCAGAAACAGAACCGCTTTTGAAAATTCCCGCAAAATAAGTACGGTGGTTTTTGATAAAACCGGTACTCTGACCGAAGGCAAATTTGGCGTCAGCGATATCACTGTCCTTGACCCGGAAATGAATGAGAAAAAATTTATTCAGCTGGCGGCCTCCCTGGAACGTAACTCGGAGCACCCAATAGCCAAAGGCATTTTGGCCAAAGCTAAAGAATTGGGAGTGGCCGGCCTGACTGTAAGTAACTTCAAGGTTCTTAAAGGCGAGGGAGTTGAGGGGAAAGTCGACGATCGGCAAATCAAGATAGTCAGTCCCGGTTACCTAAAAAAACAAGGCCTTACAACACCGACACAGGCCGACGCCGGCAAAACCGCCACCCAAATATTTATGTTGGAAGGCAATAATATCCTGGGAAGCATAAGCCTGGCGGATAAGATTCGCGCCGAATCTTTTGAGGCCATTAAGCAGCTGCAAAAAATCGGTATAAAGTGTTGGATGTTGACCGGTGATAATAAGGATATCGCCGCTGATGTCTCCCAAACCTTAAATCTTGACGGCTATTTCGCCGAGGTACTCCCCCATGAAAAGCAGGAGAAAGTTAAGGAACTACAGGCCAAGGGCGAGTTTGTCGCTATGACCGGTGACGGCATTAACGACGCGCCGGCTTTAGCTCAAGCCGACGTCGGTATCGCTATCGGTTCCGGAACCGATATTGCCGCTGAGACAGCTGACATCATCTTAGTAAATTCCAATCCCATGGATGTGACTTCCCTGGTTTTATTCGGTAAAGCTACTTACGCTAAAATGATGCAAAATCTTTTCTGGGCGACCGGTTATAATGTTATCGCTATCCCGCTGGCCGCCGGTGTTTTATATGGTGTCGGTATCGTCATCTCACCGGCTTTCGGCGCTGCTTTAATGTCGGTTAGCACTATTATAGTCGCTATAAACGCCAGATTTTTAAAGATCAAACGCTGAGTAAACCATAGCCACCAGCGTAATGTCACAAAACTCAAAACAAAAAAACCTTTAAAAACCATAATCGCAATATTGAACAAGGCTCTTTTGAAGCAACCAACCATTCTACAATTCTTAAGAATTGTAGAATGGTTGGTTGCTTAATAGTCTTACATTTAAAAAAGTTTCGTTTCTTTCTCAAGAAAAGCATCTCGAAAGCTAGAAATTTGCAGAGTTCCAAAAAAAATATTTTGGGTTGAATGTGACGAATATCACACCGACTTGTGACGACCGTCACTTACATAACGTCTGTATGAGAATAAAATTCCTCCTAAATGAAAAATGATAAAGGAGGAGAAGTGGAAATCAGTAAAACAAGTAATATCAGAGCAATTATTAAGCATAACCCTAAGACCCGGGCGATTTTTGACCGTTATGGTTTATTAGAATGTGGCGGAGCAGCCGGACCGGCTGAGCCGTTGGGGTTTTTTGCCCGAGCCCATAACGTTGACATCAACGTTTTAATCGGCGAATTACAATCAGTAATAGGCCACAGCAATGGTTAGCAACCGCTTACCTGAAGAAAAATTTATTTACGCGGCTTTAGCTATAACTTTAACAGCCGGTTCCACCCTAGGGGCTTGGTTTTTAGCAAATGCCGTCGCTAAAGGAATTTACGGTCAGGCGATGGGCAGAGTTATTCACATCCACGCCCATGCACAACTCTTCGGTTGGGTAACACTGTTTATTATGGGTATGGCTTATGTTATATTGCCCCGCTTCAAGGCAACTCCCATCTACAGCCGGCGTCTGGAAAATGCCTCTTTTTGGCTAATGTTTACAGGTATCATTCTCTGGATTGTTGTCCAAACATTCCAAATCGGATTATGGCCGCTCTTCTACGCGGCGCCAATTTTGGAAACTATGGGAGCGGGCGCTTTCGCTTACAATATCATCCGTACTCTCAACACCGGCCGCCAAAAAGATTTTTGGGATAAGTGGATTAAAACCGGCCTCTTCTGGTTGAGCGGCCTCAGTGCTTTTGGAATCGTAATGTCATGGCTGTCAGTCAACGGTCAATTAAACGATGAACTCTTGCATACCTATTATCTCCTCTTTATCTATGGGTTTATTCTTAATTTTATTTTGGGAGTAGGCCTAAGAACATTGCCGGCTTTTTTAGGCTCCAAAGCAGCCCGACCCAAAGTGGTAAATATTATTTTTTGGTTCTACAATTTAGCTCTGTTAGGCTTAGCCGCGACTTTAGCAACCGGCGGCGAAGCCCCCGAGTCAATCATGAAACTACTGGAATTGCTACCGCTAATCGCTCTCAGCGCATTCATAATCACCAGTAATGTTTGGCGACGGCCGGAGACCAGCCTAGCGGAGGAATTCGCCTTGGATACCAGTTATATGAGCTACCTGCCGACTGCTTATTTTTGGTTGGCCGTTGGCATCATACTTAGCGGCTCTGAAATTATCTTCGGTCAAATTTTCAGTAATCCGGAGATTATTGAAGGCGCGGCGACTCATGCGATAACCATCGGCTTTATCTCCATGATGATTTTTGGTTATGCCACTAAAGCGGTGCCGATCTTTAAAGGCCGTCGGCTTTACAGCCCCGGACTTAACAATCTGACCTTTTTTATTCTCAATCTCGGCTTGTTACTCAGAGTTGTCTCTCAAGTGATTTTCGGATTCGGGATTAAGTTATTACTACCGACTTTATCCGTCTCCGGCCTAATTGAGTTAGGCGCTTTCGCGCTCTTCGCCTATAATATCGCCCGGACTACCCTCGGGGCCGATAATACTGAAGATGAAATCGAGGATTTCGCCGCCGTTTCCGGACACAGCATTGTCGCTGATGTTCTGGAACGGCGGCCGGAGACATTAGAGGTTTTTCTGAAATTCGGCTTCACGCCGTTGACCAATCCCGTCAGCCGCCGCACTATCGCCAAGACGATTACCGTGGGCGGGGCGGCACGTATGCGAAACGTTGATTTGGGAGAACTTCTAAAGTCGCTCAATGCCTGCCAAAATCATCAAGGTGCTGAGAAAGAGGTTGAGCAAAAGTGAACCGGGAATTAAAACCGGGCAAATGGCGTTGTCCCGGCGTTTTCCTGCCGCTTGAGATTGAAAACTGCCCCGAATGCGGAGAAGAGGTCGAGTTTTTTGCCGGTGACATCAAGCTGAAATGTTTAAAGTGCGGACGACTTGTCTATCGGCAATCGTCATCTTGCCTGGAACGCTGCCCGACCAAAGAGTCAGGCTGCTATCGGGAAATGTTGGCGCAACGGCTAAAAGAGGAAAAGAATTTGGATTAGAGAGCAATTGGGAACCAATAAAGATAAGAACATGGAACGTAAAAGATAGAATATGACTGCGCTTAGAAGGAGAAATAATGGAAAAAGCAACCGATATTTTGCGCGCCGACCACCGGCAAGTACTAAAAAAATTAACAAAGCTGGAGAAACTTCTCAATGCTCCTGAACTCGATAAAAGAGCTCAATACGAGGTTATCGATATCAGCCAATTTTTTAATAATGAAGCCAAGCTGCACTTTTATCAAGAAGAGGAGATATTGTTCCCTTTGATGAAATCAGTGCCGAACGCTACGGCCGGTCCGGTGAGTGTGATGAGCTTAGAACATGAAGAATTTTATAGATACAATGAGCGGCTTCAAAGCTTGGCTGAAAAATTGACGGCCGGTAATGACGTTGCCGACTTTAGCGACCAGCTAAAAAAGACCGGCCACGCCGTCATCAGCTTACTTAGAGAGCATATCGACAAGGAAGATAATATCCTTTTTGCCATGGCGGAAAATTTCCTGGGAGAAGAGGCTTTAGTGGATATGGCGGTTAAGATGCGCGCCGTCGAAGCCTCATCCGAAGCGGATGGACAGACCGTCGTACTGGACTTGCGGCCGATGCCGCCGGTGGAACGGCATCCGCTGATATTCTCTACTTTTGACGATATGGTCATCGGTAAACAGGTCAAGATCGTCAATGACCACGACCCGCGCCCGCTCCATTATCAATTCGAGGCTGAGCGCCAAGGAACATATAATTGGCGTACCGCCGATGAGGGACCGGAAAAGTGGGTCGCTTATATTAAAAAGATAGCTTGATAAGCTTGCCTAGCCTTAGAAACGTTTTATTGATAGAGTTAACCGTGCAGGGGCTGAGTTTATTCTCCACCCGAAAGATGGGAAATGTGTAGCCGCAAAGCTTGCTTTGCCTATGGAATGAAAGCGTAGAGAGTTGGGGGGAGAAAAACGATTGCGGATTGAAAAATAGTTAAACGCGTAGGGGCGAGGCACGCCTCGCCCGTGAAATAAGAGGAGAGATTATGTCAGAAGTAAAAAACTTAAGAGAATTGGCGGACTATCAAGAGGATGCGATAGTCAGCCGCACCATAATAAAGAAAAAAACCGGCACCGTAACTTTTTTCGCTTTTGATAAAGGCCAGGAGTTAAGCGAGCATACCGCCCCGTTCGACGCCATGGTTTATATCTTAGACGGCGAGGCGCAGGTCACTATTGCCGGCCAACCATATACGGTCAAACAAGGAGAGATGATTATCCTGCCGGCGGGCCAATCACACGCTTTAGAAGCGATGGAAAAATTTAAGATGGTCCTGACGATGGTTAGAACATAAAGTGTGAGAGATTAACTAGGGCGCGTCTATTATATTATGTTTGCCGATGACACGCAGTCTAATGCCGTTATCTATCTTTTCGAATGTGAATCGATGATTCATGTCGATGCTCGCCTCCCAAATAGCTGAAGTCCCCTTAATTTTTTTAATTCGTAAAGAGGGATGCGTGAAATTAAACTTGGCAAGTAGACTAATTTTAATCTTGAATTGCTCTCTGACTTCAGCGGGGAGTTTTTTATAAGCCCGATCAAGGCGCGGCGAGCGAATGATTATCATTTATCCAGCTCATCCAAAAATTTGTCAATGTTATTGGAAACTTTAACACGGCCTTTTTTAAGGTCAGACTCGACCTTTTTCTCTTCCGCCTGCCAAGGTTTCGACCAAAACCACGCCTGTTTACGATCAACGGTTGTTACCGGACGAAGCAGGACCCCGTCTTCGCAAACTTCAACCTCAACCAAGTCACCGACTTGAACATTGGCTTGCTTGCGGATTGGCGCCGGTAATGTTATTTGAAAATTTCTTTGTATTTTAGCAATCTCGCTCATATCAATCTCCTTAATCAACAAAACTATGGATGATATTTAGAAAACTTTTAACGATAACACACATTATCAATGTTACATTATTACAATATCTGTAATTATGTTATTTGTCAAATTTGTTCAGCTTGTTTCGCTCTTTTTTGTATAAGATCAAGAATTCACTGGGAAGTAAAATTTTAACTCTTTGGCACAGTTTCGCGGGAAAATGTTTTTGATTCCCCGTAATAATACATTCTACTCGGCCGGCAATGGCTACTTCAAGAAACGACGCGTCGTCCGCATCCGGCAATAAATCCGCGAGCGGTGAAGACGCCACCGGTTGGCCGCGAAATTCAATGTACTCAAGAAGCGCGGCAATTTTATCTTTATTGAATTTAAATTTATCTCTTTTAAGAACTTCACGGTACTCGGAAATAATTCGGGCATCATATAAAAGCGTAAGTTCACCGGCGGAAACCATACGAACAATCTCACCGCAAGTCCCAAAAGGTGACAAAAGTCCGGCAACAAGAACATTGGTATCTAAAACAATATTCACTTTACCCGTTTTTTACGGACAGCCTTGATTTCAGCTTCAATATCCGTCATAGAGATTTTGTCCGTTCCCTGCGCGACCGAGCGTTTTTGTAAACTCGCGACGGCCTCAACTGATCGAGCTTGTCGGAATGCCGATAACGACTCTTCAAGATTTGCTTCACTTATCGCCGCGAGAATTGCCACCGGCCGCCCATTGCTGGTAATAATCATCTCTCTTTCATCCGGCAACTCTTTCCATATCTGCGCGGACTTGCCTCTCAGATCACGCACGCTTATAAATTTCATATTAAACCCTCCATTCGTGTATTCTATTATATACACAAACGTCACTCATAAACAACACCGCACCGTACTTTTGTGTTTGTCTACAGTTCATCACCGTTGAGACATTTGTCTATTTATTGAGACACTCGCCGTCCCTGTTTGTAATTCAGCGCTTGTCTACTATAAATATAATTTACATTTGTAAAATTCTATTTACACAGGCGATAACGGTAAATACAAGTCTAGAGGCTAAAGTCGGGAATCTAAAGTAAAAAGTTTAAGAGCGTAAAAAGCACGGTTGGTCGTGGATTCCCGATCGGGGTCGGGAATGACAAACGTAGGAGGGTCGGGTGATGTGTAACGCACCAGTTTATCCGGCGCCTTATATGTATAGCACACTGTTTGTCAAGCGCATTCTACAATTCTTAAGAATTGTAGAATGGCTGCTTGATAGTGTATAATATGCCGGTTTATACGGCGCTTTATTGAGCGTAGCGAGCAGATAAAGACATGAAAGGTGTAGTATCAAAGCTTGCTCTGATAATGAATAAGCAAAGCAAGCTTTGCGGCTACAGTATATTATTTTACAAAGA
>CAJVYJ010000073.1 GCA_913009475.1 uncultured Actinomycetes bacterium
ATAAGAACCTATTGGAAGCCGCGAAAAAAATCCGCTTTACCGAAGGGCCGGTCGAGGTAGAGAATGACTTGATTATTATGGATATCAGCTACGCGAAAAAAAGAGCGCGCCAACAGCAGATTATAGATACATTCAATGATATGCCACCGGGAAAAGAGATAAAAATTATAAATAATGACCGTTTGAGTTATTTGCATAATAAGTTTGAAAGTAAATGCCGGGGCAGGTACGCTTGGCGCCTTGACGAAGAGGGACCGGATATATGGGTGGCCTTAGTCAAAAAAGTAGCCTAAAGGGGTCAGATCTTCAATCTTGACATTTCACGAGAAAGAAAAATATTCTCCATCATTTATATTTTATTTTAAATAGTTTGTTAATATTTAAAATTTGTTCTCAATAAACTTGAACAAATAAACGTTTTTGTGGTATCTCTTCATTATGAGAAAATCCTTCCTATAATTTGAATGGAGAAAGTCTTGAATGTAGCTGCCGTCGTGCTGGCCGCCGGTTTAGGTAAACGGATGAAATCAGCTAAAGTAAAAGTCCTGCATCATCTTTGTGGAGAGCCTATAATAAGCTATATTCTCAATACGGTAGCTAAGTTGGAGCCGAAAGCTACAGTGGCGGTCGTTGGTCAACAAGCCATGGAAGTAAGAAAAGTAATTCCTGACAATGTTATTACCGTGAATCAATCTAACCCCTTAGGTACCGGTGACGCCGTTAAGCTGGCTGAAAGCTCGTTAAGTGAGTTTGACGGGCCGGTTCTGGTAATGCCGGGCGATGCCCCATTACTAACCGTGTCAACGTTAGCTAATATGATTAATATATTTGCTGATAAAAAGCCGGCGGCGCTAGTTTTAACAGCTACTTTAGAGGAACCATTTGGCTATGGACGAATCAAGATGAGTGCCGACGGCTTATCGGTTGTGGGTATTATCGAGGAAAAAGATGCTGATAAGACGGAAAAAGAGATAAAAATCATCAACGCCGGTGTTTACTGTTTTGAAAAAGAGAAGTTATTTTCAGCTTTAAAAAAGGTTAAGCCTAAAAACAATCAAGGTGAATATTATTTAACCGACGTAATCGAGATACTTAGCAGAGAAGGCGAGAAGGTTATTGCCGCCGCCGCCGGCGCTCAAGAGATTATCGGTATCAATACCAGAGTCCAACTTGCGGAAGCTGAGGATATAATCCAGTCTAAGCTAAAAAACCAACATATGTTGAACGGAGTTACTTTTATTTTACCCAAAACATCTTTTATCGGTAAAGATGTAATCATAGGTAAAGATACAATTATTTACCCCAATAGTTATATAGTCGGTCGGACGCGAATAGGCGCTGATAACCGGCTAGGCCCTAACGTAAAAATTATTGACACTAATGTAGGCATGCGGGTCCGAGCGCAATTCGCGGTTATAATCGAGGCGGAGATAGACGATGAGGTTACAATCGGCCCCTTTTGTTCGCTAAGGCCGGGAACGATTATTAAAAAGAAAGGTAAGGCCGGTACTTTTGTAGAATTAAAACAGACAACCCTAGGTGAGCAGAGCAAGATTCCGCATTTAAGCTATTTTGGAGATGCTAATATTGGTAGAGGAGTTAATGTTGGAGCGGGCTCGATTACCTGCAATTACGATGGTTATAATAAATGGAAAACGACAATAGAGGACGGCGCTTTTTTAGGCAGTGATACCATGCTGATAGCGCCGGTAAAATTAGGAAAAGGCGCGGTTACGGCAGCTGGATCCGCCATTACAAAAGATGTGCCGGCGGAAAATTTAGGTATTGAGCGCAGCCATCAAAAAAATATATCCGGATGGGTTGAAAAGCATCGAGATAAAAAAGAGTCAAAAAAAGAAAAACTATAATCAAGTAAGATAAATTGGAGGTGAAAGAAGATAAAAACGGCAAAAAAAAGGATGATGTTTTTTTCGGGCAGTTCTAATCCAGGCCTTGGCAGGGAGATATCTCAACATCTGGGCATTGATTTGGGTAAGGTAAAGCTCTCCCAATTTAGTGACGGGGAGATTTATGTCAAATATCTGGAAAGTGTGCGTGGCGCGGATGTATTTGTTTTGCAAACTTTATGGGCGCCTGTCAACAAGAACTTAATGGAACTATTAATAATGGCGGACGCGCTGAAACGGGCTTCAGCTAAAAAAGTTTCGGCGGTAATCCCTCATTATGGTTATGCCCGCCAGGATAAGAAGACAACGTCCCGTGAGCCGATTACAGCGAAATTAGTGGCCGATCTTCTATCGGTTACCGGAATCGACAGAGTGGTTACTATGGATTTACATGCGGGACAGATACAAGGATTTTTTGATGTTCCGGTCGACCATCTAACAGCGTTGCCGATTCTTTCACGATATTTTTCGCAAAAAGATTTTAAGAACTTGATTGTAGTATCGCCGGATGTCGGACGGGTAAAACTGGCCAAGAAATATTCGGATAAATTAGGGTCTGGGCTGGCTATACTCCATAAGACCAGGCCTTCGCATAATGTAGCGGAAGTCGGTGAAGTAGTCGGCGATGTTAAAGGCAAAACCGCTCTTTTAGTTGATGACATGATTGATACGGCCGGTACCATAACAGAAGGTGCGAAGACGCTTTTAAGGGAAGGAGTAAAAGAGGTTTATGCATGCGCTACTCATGGCGTTTTCTCCGGACCTGCGCTTGAACGACTCAAAGACTCAGCTATTAAAGAGATAGTCGTTACTAATACTATCCCTTTAACTAAAGAAAAATATTTGGATAAGATTAAAGTTCTCTCAATCGCCTCAATATTTTCGCAGGCGATTCTCAATGTTTATGAAGATGAATCAATCAGTGCCATATTTGAGGACGATAATCTTTAATAATTGATAATTTTACTTGACTAAAGTCAACAAGTAGGTAAAATCACCTTGAGGTGAAATATGGAAATTAAAGAGTTGAAGGTTGTAAAAAGAGAAGAAAAAGGTAAAAAATACGCTCGTCGAATTCGATCAGGGGGCGGAGTCCCCGCGGTTCTTTACGGGCATGATATCGAGGCAATGCCGTTAGCTGTCGATGCCGGCGAATTTCATAGACTCACTAAGGGGTCCGGTCGGCATCTATTGATAAAATTAAAGATAGCGGGAGTCAAGCAATCACCGGCCGCTATTATCAAAGCTATTCAGCAGGACCCAATTCGCGATAACATTTTGCATATTGACTTTTTAAAAGTAAAAATGGATGAGAAGATCCAATCGAACGTCGCGGTATCTATTGTTGGGCAGGCCGTTGGTATGGCCGAAGGCGGTATTGTACAACATGGTTTGTGGGAACTGCAGATAGAAGCGTTACCGGGTGACATTCCCAAGAATATTGAAGTAGATATCAGTGCGTTGCAAGTCGGGGAACACTTTAAGATTAAAAATCTGATTTTACCGGCGGATGTTAAAATACTAAACCCGGAAGATGAAGTCATTGTCTCGATAATTCCACCACCGACTTTCAAGGAAGAAGAAGTAGCTGAACTTGAGGAAGAGGGATTAACAGCTGAACCTGAGGTAGTCGGTGAAGAGGCAGGGGCTGAAGATAAAACAGAAACGAAGTAGAAGTAGTATAATAAGCATCAAGTAAGAATTATTTATAATAAAATCGAGTAACACTATTGATGTTGCTCGATTTTTTTGGGTCATATAGGGTAACCTTGAAATGATACTCAGATACGAGATATTTCAAAAAAGATATCAAAAGAAATGATGGTGAGAGATGCATCTAATAATCGGGCTTGGTAATACCGGCTCGGAATATAGCGGCAATCGGCACAATACCGGCAAGATGATAGTAACGGGTTTAGCGGCTGACTTGGGATTAAGGCTAAAAAAAGGGCGGCTCCGAGCCAACGTTGCCTCTTATGATTTAAATGGTCACGGTTTGATCCTGGCGACATTAAAAAGTTATATGAATGTCAGTGGCTTGGCCGTAGCTTCTTTATGCGCGCATTATAATATTGAGCCCAAAAAATTGATAATTGTCCATGATGACCTTGACTTGTCGTTGGCTCAAATAAGGATAAAAAAAGGCGGCGGCAGCGGCGGTCATAACGGTATTAAGTCTATAATTGAGGCCTTGGAAAGTCGGGATTTTATACGTATACGGATCGGTATCGGCCGCCCGCCCGCAAAAAAGGATCCGGCTGATTATGTATTAAGGGACTTTAACGTAGTAGAGTTCGCTGAGATCGAAGTGGCTTTACATGAAGCCATGGATGCCGTTAAGGCTATTGTGGTTGACGGCGTAGTCGAAGCCATGAATCGCTTTAACACTAAAAAATGAGAGCTTTCATCCCTTCCCTCTATCCTCTACTTACTACTCTCTAACCGTACTAACCGCGTCTAATATGTTATGCTTAAATATTTAAGGATTTCAAAAAGTTATTTGGTTAATAATTGATGAATGTTAAAAGCGATATAGCGAAAAAAGATTACCCGGGCTTACATTTTTTAGTCTCGGTGGTTAGCCGTTCCAAAAATTTCAAGCGATTAATGGAGCTCTTAAAAAAGGGCCGCTTTGTTTGTAATACTCCATATTCGCTTAGACCGCTATTGACGGCGGCGATATTTTTAAATATTAAAAGAAGTTTGCTGGTAGTCACCTCTGACATTATCAAAGCAGAGGAGTTTGCCAACGACCTTTCGGCTTATCTTCCCGCGTCCATGACGGCATTATTTCCTGACCAAGGCGGTTTTATCTATGATGATATTAAGCCTGGAGTTAAGGTTGTCGGCGCTCGGCTGCGGTTGTTGCGCCGATTACGAACGGAGCCCTTGATCCTGATAATGGCGGTGCAGACTTTAGCGCAAAAAATCCCTCGGCCGGAAAATAATATTGATAAGCCGCTGCGCTTATATAAAGGTAAGGAGGTCAAGACTGATGCTTTTGCCGCTGAGTTAGTTGAAAGAGGCTATCAAAATGTAGCCATTGTTGAAAATCGAGGCGAATTCACGATAAGAGGAAGTTTAATCGACCTTTATCCATCGACAGCGGAAAATCCGGTTCGTCTCGACTTATTCGGAGATAATATTGAATCAATAAGAGTTTTTTCCAGCGACGATCAGCGTACCATTGACCAATTGGAAAGTATTTTCCTCTTTTCTTGCCGTGAAACCGTAGCTGCGTCCAGATTATCCATGGGGCCTATAACTGATTATCTGCCGAAGAAAACTCGGATAATAGTTGATGAAACCAAGATTACTCTTAACGAAAAGGAAAGATTTTTTAACCGATTGCCGGCGCTTTTTGAAAAAAGACTTAAAGATAATAATAATGATTACTTAAATAAATATTTCTTTAGCTCTGAAGAGATTGACGAACTGATAAAGACGAGCTCCAGTTTTGAAGAATTATTCTATAATAAACCACAAATTTATATTGAGGCCAAAGCGCCTGAAGGAATATCCGGCCAAGTCGATATCCTTAAAACTAACTTAAAAGATTATAAAAATAACAATATGGCCGTTGTATTAAGCGTCCAGGAAACAGGCGAGCTGGAGAGGTTGGAAGAGATATTAAGACAAAGCGGCTGCGCAACAACTACGACAGGATTATTGTCCCCGAATATACCTATTATTCGTCAATCTAATTTGAGCAGCGGTTTTATCTGGCCGAAATTAAGCTTGGTTCTACTTGGACAAAGCGATATATTTCCGCGCCACAACCGCCCGGAGCGGTTATCGTATGTAACTCGCAAAAAAGATCTAATCGATTTCTCCGGGCTTAAAGATGGTGATTATTTAGTCCATGAGAATCATGGTATCGCTGTTTTCCGCGGACTAACGCATAAGGTAATCGAAAATATCGATAGAGAATATTTGATTTTGGAATACGCGAAAAAAGATAGGCTCTATATGCCAACCGACCAGCTCTATAAGATAAGCAGATATATAGGGCCTGACAGCGGTAGACCGAAAATTACCAGATTAGGTTCTACGGAGTGGGCAAAAGCGACGAAACGTGTTCGTGAGTCGGTAAAAAAGTTAGCCCTGGACCTTCTGTCTCTCTATCATGAACGGATGCAAGGGTGCGGTTATAAGTTCTCTCCGGACATGGTCTGGCAACAAGAACTGGAAAGCGCTTTTATTCATCAAGAAAGCAATGATCAAATATCGGCGATCAATGATGTAAAAAGAGATATGGAGTCGAACCTTACGATGGATAGATTAGTCTGCGGTGATGTCGGTTATGGTAAGACTGAAGTTGCTTTGAGGGCCGCGTTTAAGGCGATAATGGACAGTAAACAAGTGATGCTCCTGGTACCGACTACAATCCTGGCTGAGCAGCATTTTCTGACCTTTAAAGAACGCTTTGCTCCTTATCCGATAATCGTGGAGATGCTCAGTCGGTTTCGCACGCGGGCGCAACAGCGTGAAATTGTCGATAAAATTCAATCGGGACAAATCGATTTAGTGATTGGTACGCATCGATTACTCCAAAAAGATCTGCAGTTTAAGGATCTGGGATTGTTGATAATAGATGAAGAGCAACGTTTTGGAGTTAAACATAAAGAAACATTACGAAATATTAAGAAAGAAGTCGATGTTCTAACACTAACGGCCACGCCGATTCCGCGCACGCTGCAAATGTCGCTATCAGGCATTCGTGATCTCAGCATAATCGATACGCCCCCGGAAGGGAGGCGGCCGGTAGTTACATATGTGGGCGAATACAGGACCGCTTTAATCAATATGGCTATTAGGCGTGAACTTAATCGCGGCGGTCAAATATTCTATCTTCATAACCGTGTAACGGACATCCACTTGGTCGCCAAGAAGATAACAAAGGCTTTTCCGGCAGCAATGGTAGGCATCGGCCATGGCCAAATGGTTCAGGGCGCGCTGGAGAAGACGATGCAAGGGTTTATCAATAAAAAAATAGATATTATTGTCTGCACCACGATTATCGAGTCAGGTATAGATATCGCCAATGCCAACACTTTGATTATAGAGGGAGCCGAAAATCTAGGTCTATCGCAAATGTATCAATTAAGAGGCCGTATCGGCCGTTCCGGCCATCAAGCCTTTGCGTATTTTACTTATCCGGCGGGTAGCATTTTAACCGGGGCTTCGCTGGATAGATTAAGGACGATAGCGAAATTTACGGAGTTGGGCTCCGGTTTTAAAATTGCTTTGCGTGATTTAGAGATTAGGGGTGCCGGTAGTTTGCTTGGATCCGAGCAACATGGACATTTGGCCGCGGTAGGATTTGAATATTATTGCCGCCTGCTGCGTGACGCTATCGATGAGGTCCAAGGCAAGCCACTGATAAAGATATCGGAGACGCAGATCGACATACCTTTGATCGCGTTGATACCCGATTATTACATGCCGGACTCAAGCCTGCGACTGGAAATATATCGGAAAATAGCCGGCACCGGCAATCAGTCAGACTTGGCTTCATTAAAAAGTGAGATATTAGACCGTTTTGGCGAGATGCCGGAACCTGTTGTCAACCTGTTTAGATTAGCCGAATTAAAGCATGCCTCCGCTTTATGCGGGATAAAGTTGATATCTCTTCATGATAATATATTAATTATTAAGGGTATGGAAAAGAAAGAGTTTAAAACATTAATGAAAGCGTTAGGCCAAAAGTTTGATTGTAAATTGAAATCAGAGAGGATGACATTAAGCTGTCAAGTGCCATTATCTCCATTGAAAGTTATTTTATTTCTATCCGGCTTTATAAATGATATAATATCGACTTAATGATTATCAGGATGAATAGGAGAAAATATTAATGAAAAAAAAGTTTTTTATCCCGGTTATAATGGCCACTTTTATATTACTTGTTTTTACTCTGGCTGGTTGCGGTAGTAAGTCGGCGGCCACTGTTAACGGAAAGGCAATTCCTCAAAGTGATGTCGATAAGCAGATTGCGATTATCAAAAAGCAGCAAAAGGATACGTTCAAAGGTAAAAAAGGCGAGGAACTGGAAAAGAACTTTCGCAAGAGCATTCTTGATCAGTTGATAACCGCTGAGTTGGTCAAACAAGAGGCCGAGAAGAATAATATAAAGGTCAGCGCTAAGGAAATTAACGCTAAAGTTAATCAGGTTAAAAAAGTATTCAATAATAGCGAGAAAAAATTCGAGGAAGCTTTAAAACAGCAAGGCATGACGGTTGATGAATATCGCGCGCGTTTGCATGCTCAGATCATATCGGACAAGATGGTAAATATTATTTTTA
>CAJVYJ010000074.1 GCA_913009475.1 uncultured Actinomycetes bacterium
CTCTTCCGATCTTAGGGCTTGACAACTTTTAACCACTTATGTTATCTTATGTTTAGCAGGTAAAACAAGGATTGGTATGGAAAACAAATTATTAACTACAGTTAAAGCGGCGAAGCAATTAGGGTTATCCCGCCGGACAGTCAAGAGAATGATAGACAGGAAAGTAATTAAGGCGACTAATCTAAACCCTGACGGTCAAGCAGTTTGGCGCATATCTCAAAATGAAGTCAATAGATTGCTTGAAGGAAAGAGTACAAAATAATGATTGAAACAATTAACAAAACTAGAATATTTACTGATAAAGAAAAAGCTCATGCAGTCAATAAGGTAGCAATCGCTATTGAACAAGGTAAATTAGTAAGAAATTGTTGTGAGATTTGTGGTGAAATTAAAACTCACGGTCATCATAATGATTACTCTAAGCCCTTAAATGTTAAATGGCTATGCCCAAGTCATCATTTTCAATTACATGCACGCTTACGCAGAAGTGGAAAAACAAAAAGTATTAGCCGTCAAGCAGTAGTATTAAGATTAGAGCAGAAAACATATCGGCAATTAAAGAAGTGGGCGAAAAAAGATAAACGCTCATTTAACAACTTGGTTAATTTAATCTTAATGGAGGCAACAAATGGAGCTAATAATGCAAACAGCGGAAGTAAGAGCTAGTTGGAAAACCAGGCAAAAAGCACTTGCAATACTAAAAGCTAATCCCTATGGTATCAGCCCACTCCAAGCGGCAATCAAATATGGCTGTTATGCCTTTACGACCTACATTTCCGATTTGCGCAACTCCGGCATAGCGATTGAAAAAGAACCGACTAAGTATCTAAAGCCGGATAACACACTAGGGACAAAATATTTATATCGGCTGGTGGCGAATAATGAAAAATCTTAACTTCATAACCGATGATGACTGGCTGGAACTAAAAGCAATCGAAAAACGGGAAGTAAAACGAAACTATTTTCTTCAAGTCCAACGCGGCGAGATACTGACAGATTTTAAGAATCGCCGCGGCATGCAACGACTTTTAAATGTGATTTTTAGGAATTTTGACAATTAGATTTGAGCCGGCCAACCCTGCCGGAAAGGGCAGCATTAATCAAGTGACAGCCAATACGGCCGGCTCGGCTTCGACGGAGGCGAATAGCGCAAGATGTTTGATCGTTGAGGTAACGGCACGTCGGAGCCAGATTTAGCAGTCGCTAGCTGCTAGAACAAGACGGGGCGGGTTGATAGCCCGCCCCAATATTAAAGGGAGGTGAACAAGGTGAGAAACAGTAAAAAAGCACAAACGATTGTCGAGAACGCGATGGACGCAACAGACTGTTTTCAGGACATCGAGGAAGACGGACTGACGCTTGAGCGCGTGGATGAGATTCAAGACAAAGCAATTGAGGTTTTGAAAGCGAGAATGAAAGACCCAATCGGTCTAAAGGCAATCGTTGAATTTGAGCGGGCGGAAGTCCATGATGACCGCCTACGTCGGCGGATTATCAAGGTGAGCGTCCGCGGCCGCGGTAAGACTGTCGTCATAGCGCAACTGGCGGAAAAGATAATCGGATTATTCCGTCATCAAAATCAGATTGACGAACCGCCTGAAGCGGCATGAGAGCGCATATGTTCGTTTTCGGTAGCGCGACTAATGACCGCTCTATTGGACTTATGTTTTTGGCTGTCTTTGCGGCGCTGTTGATTTTTTGGTACCTAGCGTCAGTAATCAGCGACCGAATCAAAGCAAGGAAAGACAGCCAGCTCGAAGATGCAAGATGGGCGAAGCTAAAGCGGCAAATAGAAAAGGCAAACGGCAAATATGAAAGTGACTGGCGAAACGGTTTGCCGGAGAACTTTCAAATCATCGAGGGCAGCAAAAAGGCCGTCTAATTGGCGGCCCTAATGCTGAAATATTCTAAAAAGAAGGTAACGCAAATGACAACGAAAGTCAAACAACAGCAATTCAAAGCAATCTTTGAATGCAGCCTAACCCAAGAGGAACTTCGCGAGGAAATGGACGCTCCCCTTGCTGGTTGCTACGGGCTAGGTAGAAATGCTTGCCTTAAAATGTGGGGGAACCAAATCATATATTGCCCCCAGTTAAGACTATTCGCAAGAGAGGTAGAACAATGAAACTATTAAAACTGGAACTAAATAACTTCAAAGGTATCAAGCATTTTGAGCTTGATACCGGCGGCGGGGATGTGTCCGTTTATGGTCGAAATGAGACCGGCAAGACAACCCTGGCCGACGCGTTCTATTGGCTGCTTTACGGCAAAGACAGCAACAACAAGAAAGACTTTGCCATTAAAACGCTCATAGATGGAAAAGTCACGCACGGTCTTGACCACAGCGTCGAGGCAATCCTGGAAGTTGGCGGTGAAGAAATAACACTTAAGAAAGTCTATAAAGAATTATGGACCAAGAAAAGAGGCTCGACTAACAAAATCTTTTCCGGACATACGACTGAATACTTTTTCAACGATGTTCCGTCACCTAAGCAATTATTTGATGATCACGTCAAGGGTATTTGTCTTGAGAATAATTTTAAGCTTTTAACTTCGCCGGTATTTTTCAATGAGCAGTTGTCTTGGCAAGAACGGCGAATAAATCTTATGGACGTTTGTGGCAATATCACCGACGCGGACGTAATCGCCTCAAAAAAAGAACTAAGCGAACTCCCGGAAATTCTGGGTAGTCACAAGTTAGACGACTACCGCGAAATCATCAAAGCGCGCCGGACGGCAATTAATAAAGAGATAGAGAAGATTCCAGTCCGCATAGATGAAATCAACCTCGGCCTTCCCGATATAACCGGCCTGGACAAAGACGAAATCAAAGGCAAAATCGTTATCCTTGAGGGGCGCAAGAATAAGAAACAAGCTGAGATAGTCAGGATTGAAAACGGCGGCCAAATCGCGGAGAAAACTAAGGCTCTACGCGAGGTCGAGAGTAAAATTTTGGAGCTGCAAAATAAGCAGGTCGAAGCGGGTCAAGGCGCTAAGAATGAGCTAAGAGAGACGTATTTTGCCGCTAAGACTGAAATAACAGATTATGGAGTCAATATAGTACGAACGAAGCGACAAATCGCTAGCAATGACGCTGATATCAAGCGTCTGATGGCGCAAAAAGACACGGTAGCAATCGAATATAGAGAAGCCCAAAAAAGCACTTTCGAGTTTTCTCAGGAAAGTGTTTGCCCGGCTTGCGGTCAAGACTTGCCGAAAGCGAAACTGGAAGCCGCGCGCAAGGCGGCGCTAGAAGCTTTCAATCTAAAGAAATCAAATAGTATTGAGGGTCTAAATGCTGAGGGCAAAGAGCTAAAGCAAGAGATTGACGATATCGCCGCGAAAAAGCCGACGTTTCTAAAAGCTATCGAACAGCTTGAAATAAAGATTAAAGCGGCGGAAGTCAATCGCGATAAGCTACAAAGTGAAATCGAGCAATGCTCAACGGACACGGCCGAAAGCCCGGAACTCGAGAAAGCCATCGAAAGTAAAGCAGCACTCAAAGAGGTCATCGAGCAGCTTAAAAAAGATAGCTCTCAAATGCTTGAAAATATTCGCGACGAAATCGGCGATATAAACTCAAAAATCAGGCAACTTGAAGTTGACTTTGATAAATTCGAGGTTATCGAGAAGTTCCAAGTCCGTATTGATGAACTTGGAACGGAAGAGAAAAAACTGGCTGGCGAATATGAGGAATTGGAAAGCCATCAGTTTATCACCGATGAATTTATCCGCGCGAAAGTAGGACTTTTAGAAGGCAAAATCAACAACAAGTTTAAGCTTGCTCGATTCAAGATGTTCGAGGAGCAGATAAACGGCGGCGTTAAAGAGGTCTGCGAGACGACGTATAAGGGCGTGCCGTACAGCTCACTCAACAACGGCGCCAAGATAGCGGTCGGTATAGATATCATCAACACGCTATCCAATCACTTTGATTTTAGCGGCGTTATCTTTATCGACAACCGCGAGTCAATCACCGAGCCGCTAATAACCGACTCGCAAACAATCAGCCTGATAGTCAGTAAGGCTGATAAAAAGCTACGAATCGAAACAGAAAACCAATCCTTAAAGGAGGCCATCTAAAATGGCAAAGACAGAGGTAGTAAAAATCAATAAGAAAGTCGAGATTCTAAAGCAACATTTAAACGCTGATACCGTACAGGAGCAGTTCAATAACACGCTAAAGGAAAATGCAGGCGGATTTGTTGCCAGTATTCTCGACCTTTACGGTTCCAATACGAACCTGCAAAAGTGCTCACCGGCGGCGGTAATAAGGGAATGTATGAAAGCGGCAACGCTAAAGTTGCCCATCAATAAACAGCTTGGGCTTGCCTATATCGTGCCCTACGGCAACGAACCGCAATTCCAAATCGGATATAAGGGATATATTCAACTCGCTATGAGAACGGGCCAATATCGCTATTTAAATGCGGATTGCGTGTTTGAAGGAATCGATGTTAAGCGCGATCTCTTAACCGGCCGAACGATTTTTGTCGGAGAACCTAAAAAGAACGCCAAAATAGCCGGTTATTTCTGTCACATGGAACTTCTGAACGGCTTTACCAAAACTCTATATATGACAAAAAGGGAAGTCGAGGCGTGGGGCAAAAAATACAGCAAATCATATCACAAATCCAGCTCGGCCTGGAAAACCAACTTTGACGAAATGGCACTTAAAACTGTTGTTAGGCGACTGCTCTCAAAGTGGGGAATCATGTCTGTTGAGATGGTCACCGCGCTTAGTAACGATATCGAATCCGAGGTTAAGCAAGAAATTCAAGACAACGCTAATCGGGATGTTATTGACATCACGCCGGAGCCAACGAAACCACAAGCGGTCCCCGAGTCGGTCCCGGAAACACCGACCGGCCAGCCAAGCCTTGAGGTGGACCCGGAATTAGAGCCGGATTGGCAATCGTAATGCAAGTAAAAGAAAGATGGGCCGACATTCCTGGATGGGAAAATATATATCAAATATCTGACCATGGGCGTCTCAAGAGCTTTAATAAATCCAAGACTGGTCGAATATTGTCTATCAAAAACACAACTGGCTGGTATCTTAGCGGCATATTATCAAAAGGCAAAAAGAAACAGTCTATCAGGATACATAGATTAGTGGCTAAAGCGTTTGTTGCTAATCCATTATTAAAAAGCATTGTTAATCATAAAGATATGAATAAACAGAACAATCATTATTTAAATCTTGAATGGGTAACAAATGCTGAAAACAGTCAACATGCAATATCTAACAAGCCTTCAATGGTTGCTGGAATGGTTAGATACAACAAATTAATTAGGCCAAAGAAGATTATTCAAATGACGTTTAGCGGCAAAATTATTAATTGTTTTAATAACTCTATCGAAGCGGCGAAGGCTACCGGCGTTTGTCATCGCAATATATTACAAGTTGCCAGCAGGGATGAGTATAAACCAGGTCTCGTTAGAAAGCAGGCCGGGGGTTATATGTGGAAATACTATCGTGAGGTATATGGTGAATATTCAATCAATAGCTAGTTCATCGCATGGCAATAGCTATGTACTCAAAAATGATAATCAAACGTTGTTAATTGAGGCAGGCTTATCAATTAATAAAATGAGAGCTGCAACTAATTACAGGATAGGGGAAGCAGTGGGTTGTCTTATATCTCACTGCCATCTTTGACCACGCTAAATCTGTTAAGCATTTAATGAAGATGGGCATTGATTGCTATATGTCGGGTGGTACAGCGGAGGCTTTAGAATTGTGTTCTGATTTTAAACCTCATCGCCTTCATCTTATAGAAGCGGGTAAGCAATTCACTATCGGCAAATGGCGGATTATGCCTTTTGAGATTCAACATGACGCAGAAGAAGCCCTTGGCTTCTTGATTAGCGACGGCAGGGACAAACTTCTTTACGCAAGCGATACTTATTATTTGAAATATCGCTTTAAAGGACTGACTAAAATAATGGTTGAAGTCTCATACGAAAAAGAAATCCTGGATGAAAACGTCCGTAACGGATCCGTCCATCGCCAGCTGAAAAACCGCTTAATCAAAAGTCATTTCAGCCTGGAAAACGTGAAGGAATTTCTAAAGGCGAATGATTTGAGCCGCGTTACAGAGATTTATTTGTTGCATTTAAGCGACAAAAATAGCGATGAGCGGCGGTTTAAAGAGGAAGTCGCCAAGCTAACCGGAAAGGCTGTGTATGTCGCGTGACTCAACTAGAACAGCTATTCAAAACCGTTGCCCAGCTAAAAGCTCTCAATTTGACCAAAAAAGAGCAGATACAAGTAAACGTTTATCTCGCGCAAAACAGCGTTGTCAAAGAGCTTGATAAGGCGCTAGGGATAGCGCGGCAAGTCAAAATTACGGCGGGAATATTTACGAATTATAAATAACAGGTTTCCGGTGACCAAGCGTGAAAGCGCGCGGCTGGTAGGTGAGGGGGACTATCGGCCGCCATCGGATTTATTAAAGGAGGGAAAGATGAATGGTTGGGGTATTTTAGAAAGTTTTGATACTAGCGAAAGTGCGGCAATTTATCTTAGTGATTATCTGCCAAAATATACGTGGTTCTGCCCATTAATCAAAGAACAATGCCATAGTGATTGTGTTTGTGCCGCTAAACCAAGGTGTACAAAAAAATATCTATTGCAAGAATTTGTTAAAGAATTTGTGGTTTACAGCGAATATTGCGGAAATGAAATGTTTTCTAAGGATTAACCAGTTTCCCAAAGTGCCTTGGGACTGTAAACGTTTGTGTAATAGTGTCGCCCGTCTGGCACTGGACGGGCATTATGAGAGGGAGTTGGAAATATGGATGATATGAAAACAACAGGCAGAGAGAAGTACTGGAGTGAATTGACGGCTGATGAAAAGATTGAACGTCAACGACGGGTTATCAAAGCAAATGCCGTGGAAATTAGAAGGTTGTCAGATAATGTAAGAGATTTATTGAGACATCGCCATCTTGATAATGAAATTGTCGTAGAACTAAGGTCTTTTCGCAATGATGTTGCTTGTGGGCAGCCAATAATGGCAAATAACGATGATATTTATTTCTAAATAGTATTAAGGCGGCGGCACGGTGGGAACGTGTGTAAAATTTCATTAGGTTCAAATCCTGACCGCCTACGATGGCAATTATGAAAAGGAGTAGAAGATGAGTAAGGGGCGTAAAAATAATCAACATTGTATAGATTGTTTTCATTTGCGCAAACCGAATAAACGTTTTTGGTGTGAGGCTCTCGATGAATACCAAGATGACCCTGAAGAGAGCTGGTGCAGTATATTTGTTATGCCACCATCGAAAGCCGTCCTTGCCGCCTTGAATAGGGTGGAGTCTAAGCTTGCAAACACTCTAGGCTCAGATAGTGACATAACGGAATTTAAACATATTTTTGTAAGTGAGAGAAGGCGGTGGAAATGAGTAGCTGGAATAATGCGTGCAAGGATTGTGTGTTAAATAACGATTGCTTGTTTCAAGATAATGATGATGTTGAGAGTTGCGAGGATGTGATAAATAGTGAATGACAAAGGATATAAAAATGATGGCAATAAGCCACTTGATTTAAAAAAGATACGTTATGAAGCCGTCAAAGACGCTTTCGAGGTGGTTAAGAAAAAACAAAATATCTATGCAAAGGGTAGTAGCGCAAGGCACGGTTATGATGCCTGTCTTGCTAATATGAAAACCTATTTGGAGGGGTTGGAATGACGCTTAAAGAAATAATAGAAGATGTGGTCGAGATATTCTGGGACGGCGCGGTCGAAGAAGAAGATGTGCGTATTTTTATTACTAAAATATTCCAACAAGCTTTTGATGAAGTCCGGCCTGACCCAAATAGCGATTTTCACATTGCTTACCACCAAGCCATTAAAGACTACGACCAAAATATCAAAAACTTTATGGGGGAGAAATGAAAGATACAAAACCTAATGCTCTGCTATTTATGGGAGTAATTACTTGCCCTGTTTGTGGAACAACCTTTCATAGAACTAGATCGGAAGAGCACACGTCTGAACTCCAGTCACACTGATATATCTCGTATGCCGTCTTCTGCTTGAAAAAAAAAAAAAAAAAATCAACACTCTCTTATCAATTATCATATCTGCATTCTACTCAATCACTACCTTCCCTCTCTTCTCTTCCTACATATCACCTCTCCCATACCCCACTTCTCTCATCTACTGCC
>CAJVYJ010000075.1 GCA_913009475.1 uncultured Actinomycetes bacterium
CAAAATGAAACAGACGAAGTCCCCCTCTTGTCCCCTTTGACAAGGGGGAAGGAAAACGTAAGGGTCAAAGGCTTCAGGTTGGCCGGTGGATCCCCGATCGGGTCGAGGATGACAAACTTAGGGTAGGTCGAGGATGACAAACAAAGAAATCACCTATGAAAAAGTAGTAATTTTAGGAGAAATTGGAAAAAAGCCGGCGGCCGTGCTTCTAGCTAACAGCACGCATATATTTAATAGCCGCTTCGGTGCGGGAAGCAACGTTGACCTTACGCAAAACATTGCTAACGTGATATTTTACCGTTCTTTCGGTAATAAAAAGCTGTCGGCCTATCTGTTGATTTGACAAACCTTGAGCCAATAACGTAAAAATCTCCCGCTCCCTGGGAGTAAGAGAGATAAACTGATTTACTTCCGATTTGACTTCAGGCACGGAATCGGATGGAACGACATCGGTTGTTTGCCTGATAAGAGCATATAACTTCTTTAAGGTACCGTTAAGCGATAAGGTCTGAATATTATCAAGGTTTTCCGCTGGAGAACTATCTCTTTTTCCCACCGGAATAACCAACAATTGGTCGGTCTTCGCTTCGGCCAATGACAGTGGCAATAGCTTAGATGATATGAGAATTACATCGGCTCTTCTTTCCGTTGACAACTTATTGGCTTCAAAGAAATTTTTAGCTTTGGCTATGACCCAAAAATCAGGTTGGGCCGCTAAGACTCGCCCCAGTGCTTCTCTTAGTAACTTGCGATCATGAGCTACAATGATTTTTATAGTTTTTTTCATCAATATATCAACTTCAACTTTCCTACTTAACAAACATTATCGCAGCTTATTATAGTTACTGATGAATTAAGCCAACGAGAATATGTCGCTTGAATATACGCAGCGGTTCTAGAGGCGTGGCCGGAACTCCAGCAATAAGACTCTAGAACTAATATCGTCAAAGTGGGGGAAATCTTAAGTAAACTACTCTACGACGGAGCATTGCTTATTAGTTGGCGGCTGTGAACATGAACGGGCTCAGCAAAAAACTTTTCCGTGGGCGCCGTCTCCAGGATAACCCCATTCCGCATGACCGCGATACGGTCACTCACCAGCCTAAGCACTGCCAGATCATGGCTGATAAATATGTAAGAAAGATTCAGCCGCCGTCGTAAATCAAGCAAGAGTTTGAGCAAACGCAAGCGCAGATGAGCATCTAAAAAAGCTACCGGCTCATCATAGATGACGAGTTGCGGCATTAACGCCAGCGCCCGGGCAATCGCTACTCGTTGACGCTGACCGCTGCTTAACTGATGGGAATAGCCGGCCATGACCTCCTCATTAAGATTGACTGACTTCAGCAGCTCAACAACTCTTTGTTTTAAATCGGCCTTATCCACTAGACGATGAATTAACAGCGGTTCGGCAATAACCTGCTCAACTGTCATTAACGGGTCCAAGGCGGCATCCGGATTTTGCTGGACAATCTGCGCCTGGCGGCGAAATTTAAATAATTCCCGCCGGGATAAGCGGTATACATCACGGCCTTGGAAATAGACCGTACCTGATGACGGCTCAAGCAACCGAAGAATGACTTTGGCTAAAGTGGTTTTACCACTGCCGCTCTCACCGGCAATTCCTAATATCTCGCCCGTAGCCAAGGCTAGGCTAACCCCTTTAAGCGCGAGCTTTACTCGCTTTCTCCCTAAATGGTCTCTTAATTGAAACTCTTGAGAAACATTTTCGACCTTAAGCATTGACTTTTTCTTCTTCCCCCGAAATAGAACCCTCTTTCAAACCAAGCCCGGCCACGGCAGCAGTTTCCAGCGTTAAAAGAGAACTTAGCAATCGCTTGGTATACTCATCATTGGGCTTAGCAAAAATATCCGCCGCGTAACCATTCTCCACCATTAAGCCGCCGTCATTTATTACCACCACTTTATCAGCGAAATTCTTAACCGCCAATAGGTCATGGCTTATTAAAAGAATACCGCAGTTTGAGCGCGTTTGATATGCTTTTAGCAAACATAATATCTGTTTTCTTAGATGAGTATCCAGCGAACTGGTGGGCTCATCGGCAATCAGCAGTCGCGGTTCTCCGGCTAAAGCCATCGCTATCAACACCCGCTGCTTTAAACCACAGCTAAGCTGAAAAGGATAGAGCCTGACGGCATCCGGCTCTTCTATGCCTACTTGGATTAATAATTCTCTCACAGCTTGCTTAACTTTTACCCTTGGTCTAAAGAGACGACCCCTTTTCAACTTGGCCGCGACTACATCCGCTATCTGGTCACCGATAGTAAACGCCGGATTCAAAGAAGTATCCGCGTCTTGGAATATCATACCGGCCCTTTCGCGTACCCGACCGCGAACGTAGGCCGTCTCTACGTCTTCGCCGTTTATCAAGCCGGAAATAGACATCGACGCCGGCAATAATCCCATGAGCGCTAAAGCTAAAGTAGTTTTACCCACACCGGAAGGGCCAACTAAACCATATGTTTCGCCCGAATGGATTGTAAGTGAGATACCGCTTAACAATAGATAATCGACGCTTTGAGATTTTTTTGGGTGGTTGTCCGATAACCGCCTGCGGATTGTTAGGTTCTCAATGGTTAAAATAGGCTCAGACATTATTTTCTTTCGGCGCCAAATAAACACGCAAACCTTCGCCTAAAAGAGTAAAGGCCAGTACCGTGACGGTCAAAGCGATGCCGGGAAAGTATATAAGCCAGGGAGCGACATTTTGCAACCCGGCCGCTTCCGAGAGCAAATAACCCCACGAAGCATTGGGCAGCCGCAAACCCACCCCTAAGAAACTCAAGACTGATTCCGCCATAATCGCGGTGCCGACATTCATCAAAGCAAAAATCAGGACCGGGCCGATGGCGTTGGGTATGATGTGTCGCCGTAATAGATACCAATCTCCCGCGCCTAAAGCCCGCGCGGCGACAACATAGTCGAGTTCTTTGTTCGACAAGACTGACGCCCGAAATATTCTGGCGATATAAGGCCAGCCTAAAAGAGCTAAGACCAGGAGAATATTGGCAAATCCGGCGCCGGCCACCGACATGAACAGCAAAGCGCCTAAGACTAGAGGAAAAGCTAGAAAAACGTCAGCCATACGCATAATTACAGTATCGAGCCGGCCACCGAAATACCCGGCCAGCGCACCCAAGGGCAACCCGACAGTCAAGGTCAAGACCACCGCCAATAGACCCACCAACAAAGAGCTTCTAGCGCCGTTGGCCACACGGCCAAGCATATCCCTCCCCAACAGATCGGTGCCGAATAGATGCCGGCTATTAGGCGGATTTAATGATTCCTTGAGGTTTTGCTCCCAATATTTACCGGCCAATACCGGGCCCAACGCCGCTAATATTATCAAAATCAAAAGGATGACCAGACCTGATTTCAATTTATAGTTCATAGCCTGAACTCCTTAAGCGCGGGTCGAAAAAGAGATAAGAGATATCTACCAGTAAGTTGACGATGATAAATATTAATACCAGCGTTAGGACCGCACCCATTACCAGCGGCCGGTCCCTGGCTTGAATCGCTAAAAATAACTGATTACCGATACCCGGCCAGTTAAAGATAACTTCTACGGCCACCGCTCCACCCATCAGAGCTCCGAGGTCCAGCCCCAGTAAAGTGACCACCGGCGCCATAGCATTCTTTAAAGCATATTTTCCCACAACTTTAAATTCCGATAAACCAGCCGCCCTGGCGGTACGGATATAGTTCTCATTTAAGACTTTTACCAGCCCCGCGCGAGTAGTTTGGGCGATAAACGCGGCATAAACAGCCGCTAATGTTAAGGCCGGTAATACATAATAGCGCCAGCCACCGTCACCGAGTCCGGAAACCGGCAACCAATGCAATTTAACGCCAAAAAATATCTGTAAGAGCATGCCCAACCAAAAAACCGGAATCGAGATCATTAAACTGGTGGCGACTATGAATAAGTTATCGGCAAAAGAACTTTTTTTGACGGCCGCCAATATACCGGCGAATATACCGATGACGGCCTCCAATACTACGGCGACCAAACCCAAACGCATAGAATTAGGATAATATTCCCTCAGAATGTCCACTACCGGACGATGATAACGAAAAGATTCACCTAAATTACCCTGGGCCAGATCTTTTAAATAATAAAAATATTGAAGATAAAGAGGTTGGTCCAGATGAAAATTATGGCGCGCGTTCGCCAACGCCGTCGCCGAGAGATGCCGATTACCGGTCAATACCCGCACCGGATCGCCCGGGAGTATATAAAAAAGAGCGAAAAGCACTAACGTAACACCGATAATCACTAATATTGACTGCGCTATTCTGCGTACAATGTATAGCCACATTAATACTTGGCCTACGGTTCCATTATTAAAGCTGTCCCGATTATTTCTTTTTTAACCATACTTGTTCCAGCGGCGTATAATCCAACGAAGTACGGATAAAGCCGCGAACATCACGCCCATGCAAAGCGGCGGTACCATCATAAAAAAGCGGCGCTATCGGCGTATCCGCCAAGATATCACTTTCCGCTTGTTTATAAAGTTTGTGGCGTGTTTTCGCATCCAAAGTCTTTCTGGCTTTTATTATTAACCGGTCAACCGCCTTATTGCGATAACCGACGACATTATCTTCGCTTTTAGAATAAAAGAGCGGATAAATGAAGCTGTCCATAGTCGGGTAATCGGCCGCCCAGTTAACTATAAATAAACTGGTATCACCGGTATGCAAAGCTTTAAAAAAAGCTCCCGCTTCCATTGGTTGAATATCGACTTGAATATTTAATTTAGACAGATTACCTTGAATAGCTTCAGCCAGTGGTCCGTAATCACTGCCGCTAATATAGGTCAGCTTGAGTTTCTTTAAGCCCTTACCACCCGGATAACCGGCTTTTTTAAGCAACTCCTTAGCCTTGGTGAATCTGGTCTCAAAACTCTTCGCCGGTGGTATCGCGCCACCGATCGGTGGTGGAATTATCCCACTTGCCGGTAGTCGGACATCTTCAAATATAGCATCAGATATAGCCTTTCGGTCAATGCCGTAACTGATGGCTCGACGTAAATTCTTATTATTCAGTGGACGAGAACGTGAATTATAACCAAGAAAATCAAGACTAAGCAACGGCTGGCCGATGACGGCGTTATTGCCATATTCCTCATCGGTAGCTTTTACCTGACCCAGAGGTATAGGAGCATAATCGAGGCTACCGCTTTTGAACTCCATGAAGCCAATGTCCTTATCGGCAAAAATACGAAATTCTACACTATCTAAGAGAGGTTTTGTCCCGTAATACTTATTAAAACGTTTAACCTTAATATAGCGCCGATGCTTCCAAGGCGCCGCCATCATAAAGGGACCGTTGCCGATAGGGAATTTGGCAAACGCCTTTGGATTTTTTTCAACGTCTTCCTTGGGAACAGGAGAAAAAACCGGGTGACCTAAGATATAGGGAAAATCAGCAAATGGATAATTTAAAGTAACTATCAAAGTATATTTACCCTTGACTTTAAGGCCGGACAGATGTTTGGCCTTACCCGTCTGCATCTCTTCAAAACCCTTGATGGGCGCCAGATGATAAGCTACATCCGAGCCGGAATCTTTTGCCGCTACCCTCTCCCAGGCATATTTAAAATCACCAGCTGTGACCTCCCGACCATTATGAAACTTGGTGCCATGTTTTAAATGGAAAGTAAACACCGTAGCCTCGGGATTGCTGGACCAAGATTTGGCTACGGCCGCGACTAAAGCCATGTTCCGCGGATTATAATCCACCAGGCCGTCAAATAACTCTCTGGCAACTTCAAATCCAGCGCTTTCTTGCACATTAATGGGGTCAATGGCTAACGGCTCCTGCAAGAAATATGAGAAATGTCCGCCATTTTTTGATACTTTATTACTTTTGTTGTTTTTGGAGTTCGCACAAGATGAGACAGCAATAGTCATTAAAATCATTAATACAGCTACTACAAATAAACGCCTTAGTTTCACTCTCAAGCCTCTCCTTTTCCATCAAACTCTTGTGTGAAAATTAAACCGTCATAAATAAAAACGTTTTTTGTCTAAAATCAGTCCGGCAAACTAAGCCGAATATCACCAAAAATATTTTTTGGAGACTAAAGAGTATCAATGTTTAACCATGACAACCAAGATGATTGTCGTAAATGAGAAAATAATCGATAAAATGATTGTTATCCTATCGAGGTTCTTCTCGATAACACCGGTGCCGCCAAACGCGCCACCACCGCCGCCACCGCCAAGAGCGCTGGATAAGCCCGCTCCTTTACCGGAATGCAATAAAATCGCTAAAATCAAACCCACGCTGACAAGTGTATGAATTATTACTATAAAAGCAAGCATTTCAATCCTCCTGACTCGATATAATATCACATATATTTAATCAACCACAAATTATATAATTAAACTTTTACCAGTCATTTCTTTAGGGACGGATATGCCCATAATTTTTAGGATAGTGGGAGCGACATCCGCCAGCCGGCCATTGGACCTTAACTTGATATCCGGCTTGTCCGTTATATAGTAGCAAGGCACTCGATTGGATGTATGAGCGGTCCGAGGCTTGCCGCCGGCCTCAATCATCTTTTCGGCATTGCCGTGGTCAGCCATGATAATCAGTTCACCGCCTTGACCTCGGACGCAAGCAACAACACGGCCGACAACCTCATCTATAACCTCAATGGCTTTGATTGTAGCCCTCATTATACCGGTGTGTCCGACCATATCCGAGTTGGCAAAGTTGACTACGATCAGGTCAGTCTTACCGGCCTCCACTTTTTGGCAGACGGCGACGGCGACTTTAAAAGCACTCATTTCCGGCTGTAAGTCATAGGTAGCTACTTTGGGAGATGGAACCAAAAGACGCTCTTCGCCCGGCTTGGGCGCCTCAACTCCCCCATTAAAGAAAAAGGTCACATGGGCATATTTTTCCGTCTCAGCCGTATGAAACTGCGACAACCCGGCGTCGGCTATTACATCGGTTAACGTATTGGCCAGGTCCGCGGCCGGAAACGCGGGCGGTGCCTCTATATTAATGTCATACTCGGTTAAACAGACGAAAAAAGGCCGCGGCGGGTGCGGACCGCGGTCGAAATCGGAGAATTCCTCATCTGTAAACGCGTGTGTCAACTGGCGGGCCCGGTCGGCCCTAAAGTTAAAAAAAACAGCGGCGTCGGTGTCTTTTATACGACCGCGATCAACCGGCCCGACAACAGTTGGTTTAACAAACTCATCGACTACATCTTGTTTATATGACTCTTTCACGGCCTGCACAGCTGTCTTGACCTTGGCACCAGTGCCATAGACCAACGCGTCATAAGCCGATTTGGTCCGTTGCCAACGATTATCTCTATCCATAGCATAATACCGGCCGGAAACCGTGGCGATGCGTCCCGTCCCGACCTTGGCCATCCTTCCCTCCAGCTGCTTAATATAGGTAAGCGCACTTTTAGGAGGAACATCGCGTCCATCCAAAAAGATATGGACATATACTTGGCTCAACTTGGCCGCGGCCGCCATTTCTAATAAAGCATAGAGATGAGTATTGTGGCTGTGGACACCGCCGTCGGAGAGCAGCCCCAGCAGATGCAGAGCGCTACCATCACTCTTAACCTGAGCTATAGCTTGCTTTAATATCTCATTAGTAAAAAAGGAACCATCCTCAATCGCCCGGTTTATGCGAGTCAGCTCCTGATATACGATTCTGCCGGCGCCGATATTCAAGTGCCCAACTTCGGAGTTACCCATCTGACCTTCAGGTAAGCCGACGTCCACCCCGGCTGCGGCTAGAGTAGTATAAGGATACTCTTCCCGCAAGTTGTCAAGTTCGGGGGTTTCAGCCAGCCATATAGCATTATCATCGCCGGGCGGAGCCACGCCGAAACCATCTAATATTACCAGACAAAATGGGCGCGACCACTTTTTTTTATTATGTATTGTTTGATCCGCTATCACTATCTCCCCTTGAGAACGAATAGTATATTATAACACCATCCGAGAAGATGACCGCCAAGCCAATTTAAATTAACGATTTGTTATATTTATAGCCGTAAAGCTGACTTTGCCTTTACGCTTGTCTTCCCGTTTAACAAATTTCTCCCTCCCCCTGGACGGGGGAGGGCTGGGGTGGGGGTG
>CAJVYJ010000076.1 GCA_913009475.1 uncultured Actinomycetes bacterium
TAGATGATGTGTTCAAGTCACACGTATTACCCTCTTTTTTCTTTTCTTTTTTTGTTTTTCTTGTTTTGTGTTGTTCTTTTTTTTTTAATGATACGGCGACCACCGAGATCTACACTCTTTCCCTACACGACGCTCTTCCGATCTGCTGTTTGCTCAGGCCGACTTCCGGTACGGTAAAAATTGATGATCAAGAGATAACGAAATTAACGGAATCCGACTTGCCGAGGATTAGGTTAAAAAATATCGGGTTTATTTTTCAATCTTTTAACCTGTTGTCCGCTTTGACGGCACAGGAAAATGTAGAGATTGTTCTCAGCTTATCCAAGGTCTCACGGCGGCAGGCGAAAAAGAAAGCGGCGGAGATACTAAGAGGATTCGGTCTAGGCGAGCGCCTCCACCATTATCCTCGCCAACTTTCCGGCGGTGAAAAGCAGCGGGTGGCTATCGCCCGGGCTTTGGCCAATGACCCTGAATTAATTCTGGCTGATGAGCCGACCGCCAATCTTGATTCCAAAACCGGCCATAAAGTGGTGGAGATCCTAAATAAAATCGCCAAGGAAAAGGGCAAAAGCATAGTTATCGTCAGCCATGATATGCGGATAATGGATATTGCCGACCGGGTACTTCAGCTGGAAGACGGCCGACTTTCGGAGGCCGGTGAATTTGTCACCACTGATGTGGTTTGCGGTATGATAATCAAGAAAGATAAGGCTGTGGCTAAAAAGACTTATAAAAACAAGGAATATTATTTCTGTTCTAAAACTTGTTATGACCGATTTGAAAATAGTCCCGAGACTTTTATTAAAAAAGAGAAATAAAAATAGGGAGACCATTTTAGGATAAATGTACAAAATATCACTTTATTAAACAATCTTATAGGTGTAATTAACGGGCGTGATAACAGTAATGGAAAATAAAATAAAAGCTTATGAAAAGCATAAAGAAATAGTCATTAAAGGGGCTGGTATCGCTGGCTTGACCAGTGCTATTATCTTAGCTAAACAAGGTTACGAAGTAAAAATTTATGAGAAGAGAAGTAATGTGGGCTCACACCGATATGGTGATTTTCAGGGGTTGGAGAACTGGACTGATGACGAGGATGTTCTTGATTATTTAAAAAGATTGGGCATCGCCGCCGATTTTTGGTTTAAGCCGATAAATAAAGTAACATTTTTCTCCTACGACAGCCGCGAATTTAACTGTGAAACCGGCCGGCCGCTGATTTATATGATTAAAAGAGGCAATAAGCCGGAGTGCTTGGATTATGCGCTGAAGCAGCAAGCCTTAAATCTGGGCGTCAAAATAATCTACGATAAAAATATCAGCTTTCCGGTGCAAATCGACTCTTCGGGCGCTAAAAAAGCGGCGGCGTTCGCTTACGGGATTACCTTTGATACCGATGCCGCCGACATCGTCTCGGCCATAGTCGATGATAGGCTTGCCCCTAAAGGGTATGCTTATTTTATCGCTTTAAACGGTAGGGCCACCTTGGTTAGCGCTTTTTTCGCTAAGCCGTTTAAGGACCCGAAAAAATATTATCTGGAGACTCTAAGCCGCTATAAAAATCTATTGGATTTTAAGATTGATAATCCTCGAGAATTCGCCAAGTATATCAGTTTTTCCTTGGCCAAGCAGCGTGACGCCGTAATAGTGGGTGAGGCGGCTGGAATTCAGGATTATCTTTTTGGGTTCGGTATGCGTTTAGCGGTTAAGTCGGCTGAGCTGGCGGCCATATCCATCATGGAAGATAAGAGCTACCATCGTTTATATCGCGCCCATATTTTACCCTTTTTAAGAGCCGGCCTTGTTAACCGGTTTATATTTGAAAGATTGGGCAATAACGGTTACAAGCGGCAACTCAAAAAAGCTAATACTGTACCTGATGTCAGGAAGTTTTTAGGACGCAGTTATCATTTTTCACCGGCGCATAGATTATTTTATCCCATCGCTAGATTAAAGTATCGTGGTTTATGGGATTAAGGAGTTATCAAATTGAAATCGCTGGGAAAAATATTTGATATTGATTAATTAAGGAGGTGATAAAAATGGCGAAAGATTTAGTCTGCGATATGGAAGTGGAAGAAGATAAGGCAGCCGCTACCTCAGAATATAATGGTAAAACCTATTATTTTTGCAGCGGCGGTTGTAAGGTTGATTTTGACAAAGACCCGGAGAAGTTTATCAACAAAGAATAATAAAAGAAAGGTAGTTTATGAGGGGTAGCCATGCTAAATAATATTGATGCCGGTGAACGGTCGATTGATAACTATCGTGGTATTGTCGCCGATGAGGTGCTTGATAAGCTGCGCCAAACGGCTAAGGACCTTAAAGGGCTTCGTATTCTCCACTTGAACGCGACACCGTTCGGGGGCGGAGTCGCGGAGCTATTGCGTTCGATTGTGCCCCTCTTAAACGACCTTGGTTTAGTGGCCGAGTGGAAAACGATTACTGGTAACCAAGATTTTTTCCAAGTGACCAAAACTATTCATAACGCTTTGCAAGGCGGCAAAGAGTCACTGAATAAAGAAGCTCAAGATCTCTACTTAAAAATTTCTCAGCAAAACGCGGCGATGCTGGAGGAAGCGTACGACATAGTCTTTGTTCATGACCCGCAACCGGCACCGATTCCTTTGTTGCACGGGAAGGGTGATTCTCTTTGGGTCTGGCGCTGTCATATCGATACCTCAAATCCCAATCCGGATGTCTGGGGTTGGCTGCGCCAGTGGTTGACGGCGTATGATGCCGCGATATTTACCATGGCTGAGTTTGTGCCACCTGATTTTCCGGTTCAGCAGTTGGAGATTATTCCTCCGGCAATCGACCCGCTTAGTCCGAAAAACTTTCAGTTGGCGGATACAACCGCTCGCCAAGTATTAGAGTGGATGGGGATAAAACTGAAGTATCCGCTGATTACCCAGGTTTCCCGTTTTGACCCCTGGAAAGACCCTATGGGTGTAATCGAAGCTTATCGTCTGGCGCGAAAACATGTTCCCAATCTTCAGTTGGCGCTGGTCGGCTCAATGGCACTTGATGACCCGGAGGGTTGGGATATATACAAGACGATATTGGCTGAAGGTGAAACTGACCCTTTAATGTACGTATTTACTAATCTTACCGGAGTGGGCAATATCGAGGTAAACGCTTTTCAGTCTCTGTCCGATGTTATTGTTCAAAAGTCTATCCGGGAAGGGTTCGGCTTGGTAATCTCGGAGGCTTTATGGAAAGAGACGGCGGTGGTAGCCGGCCGGGCGGGAGGAATTCCTCTGCAAATGGCGGATGGTGTGGGCGGGTATCTGGTGGACAGTGTCCCGGAATGCGCTGATAAAATCGTCAAATTATTGACGGATAAAGAGCTTTCTTTCAATCTGGCAAAAGCAGGCAAAGAACGGGTCCGCCAAAATTTTTTAATTCCCAGACTTATGCTTAATGAGCTTTCATTAATAAAAAATCTTACCGCCGGAAAACCGTTGATCAGGAAGAGCTGGGAAAGTTGGCGCGATCATGTTTGCGGTATGGCGGTCAGCGAGCCCGCGTCGGCACCGACAGCGGAATTCAACGGTCAAACTTATGTATTTTGTTCAAAAGTCTGTCAAGCCCGATTTCAAGAAAATCCTCAACATTTTACTTAGACAGGTTCCTGATTTTCAGCCGCGCTTCTAAAGGTGCGGCCGGAAAGCTTTATCGGCCGGCTTAAAAATTGCTTCGGGTACGGGGTACAATTATATTATCGATACCAAGGAGTAAGGTGATGAGTGAAGATAAAAATAGTAGCGGCTCTGTCTCCGGGGGCAACCTGCTTTTAAAGGAAAAAAGTCCCTATCTGTTGCAGCATGCTTATAATCCGGTCGATTGGTATCCTTGGGGAGAGGCGGCTTTTGTTAAAGCAGCCGCGGAAGACAAACCGATTTTTTTATCAATCGGCTATTCCACTTGTCACTGGTGCCACGTGATGGCCCACGAATCTTTTGAGGATGAGGAGGTGGCCCGCATGATGAATGATGTGTTTGTCTCTATTAAGGTAGATAGGGAAGAACGTCCGGATATTGATAATATATACATGAAGGCGGCGCAGATGATGACTGGACGCGGCGGTTGGCCGCTGACGATTGTTATGACCGCGGATAAAATACCATTTTTTGCCGGCACCTATTTTCCCAAACAGACTCGTTTTGGGCAGGTCGGTATGGTGGAGTTGGTTCCGCGACTTAAGGATATCTGGCAGAATCAGCGGGATAAAGTCGCTCAATCGGCGGCCGGAGTAGTCGAGGCGCTGCGGGCGGCGCCGTCGGCAAGCCCAGGTGAAGAACTTGATATTAATATATTGCAATCGGCCTACAATCAATTAAGTGAAACATTCGACGCGGCCAACGGCGGTTTTGGCAACGCACCGAAATTTCCCACCCCCCACAACTTAACGTTCTTACTGCGTTATTGGCAGCGGAGCGGTAATCCCAATGCTTTAAAAATGGTTGAAGAGACATTGCGGGCGATGCGCCGTGGCGGTATCTATGACCATATCGGTTTTGGTTTTCATCGTTATGCTACTGATAGAAAGTGGTTGGTGCCCCATTTTGAAAAGATGCTTTACGATCAGGCGCTGTTGGCTATCGCTTATCTGGAAGCTTTTCAGGCTACGGCCAAGGCGGAGTTCGCGGAGACGGCTAAAGAAATTTTTACCTATGTCTTGCGCGATATGACGGCGCCCGTGGGCGGTTTTTACTCGGCTGAAGATGCCGATAGCTCCGGCGGCGAAGGCAAGTTTTATCTTTGGAGCCAGGCGGAGATAGAGGAGGCGCTCACTCCCGATGAGGCTAAGATAGCTCTTAAGGTGTTCAATGTTAATAATCAGGGAAATTTTCAGGACCAGCTCAGCCAAGAGTTCACGGGTGAAAATATTTTGCATCTAACAAAGTCGTGGGCGGAGCTTGCTCGGGAGTTCGATATCTCTAAGGCGGTATTGGAGCGCCAAGCGTCGGATATTCGCGCCCAGCTCTTCAAGCGCCGTGAGCAACGGCCCCGTCCGCATAAAGACGACAAGATTCTTACCGACTGGAACGGTTTGATGATTGCCGCGCTAGCCAAAGGCGCTCAAGTTCTGGGTGAGCCTAAATATGCTGAGGCGGCGGCGCGGGCAACTGATTTTATCTTTACCAATCTGTGTGATAGCGGTGGTGGGCTCTTGCATCGTTATCGTGACGGTGAAGCGCTGTTCCCGGCTTACTTAAGTGATTACGCTTTTTTGGTCTGGGGTCTTATAGAATTATATGAAGCTACTTTTGAAGTCAATTATTTAAAGCAAGCTTTAGAGTTGAATAATAAGATGCTGAGATTATTTTGGGATGATAAAAACGGTGGGTTTTATCTGGCCGCCGATGATAATCAGGACTTGTTCCACCGACCCAAAGAGATATATGACGGCGCGCTGCCTTCCGGCAACTCGGTGGCGATGTTAAATCTGCTTAAGTTGGGGCGGCTGGCGGCTCAGCCTGAATTGGAAGCCAAAGCTGCGGTTCTGGAGCGTTATTTTGCCGGTAATATCAGACAGATGCCTGTAGCTCACAGCCAAATGCTGGTCGCGGTTGATTTCAGTTTTGGGCCGGTTTATGAAATAGTCATTGTCGGTAAGCCCAAAAACCAAGAGACGGAAGCGATGTTGGCAGTGGTGAACAGCAGCTTCATCCCCAATAAAGTGATCTTGCTGCGTGATGAGAGTCAAACAACGTCGCCCATTGACGAGGTAGCTGAATTTGTGCGCGATTATAAGAGCGTTGACGGTAAAGCCACCGCTTATGTCTGCCAAAATTATGCTTGCCGTAAGCCGGTTACCGATGTCGCTGAGCTGCTAAAGATGTTGGAATAAGCTATATGAATCTCGACTAACCCGACCTACCGCGTGTTTGTCATTCCCAGCTTGACTGGGAATCCAGGAATAAGGGAGCATGTAGGGGCGGGCCTTGCGTCCGCCCGTGAAGATAATTGACAGCCTTGGGGTCCTGTCTCCGCGGTATCCCACTGCGTCGCCCCTCGGTATTATTAAACGTGGTAAAAAGGTTTATTTAATTCTCTCGAAAAGACGCTGTCGTTTTCCCCAGCGAGGAAAACGCATCTCGGCTCTCGGCATCGCTCCTCGCTCATGAGCGTGGCTCCCGGCGAGACCATGCTCGCTTTAGCCTCCGAGACGCTTTTCTCCGAGAATAAATAAACCTTTTTTATAGGATTATAGCTGTTAAGCGAACTCGGATTGGAAATGAAAGGTTAAAGATGTAATGGCCGGACTTAATTTTATTGACCATGAATCAATATAGCGGTATGTTTTTTGATAGGTATGGAAGAATAATAAGAAATGTTAGGTGAAAATAAGGATATGAATAAAAAAACAAAAGCCGCTAAATTGGTTGACTATATCAAGCGCCTACCCGATTTTGTTGTGTTAACAAATATTGATTCTAACTATCATCACATGGGTGCAACGATTGCAGACGCTGTATTGCAAGCACGTATGAACTATGAAACGCATGTACTCGGGCGGATCAAGGAAATTCGTAAAAGATTCCCAAATGCAAGTACTGTGTCGGGATTGTTCAGAGTATTGAAGCACACAACAGTTAAAGACTTTCTTAATTGGCGAGGCATTGACAGGACCACGCGTTTTCAAAAAATAGCCGATCTCTTTTTTGCAGAAGGACTGGAGACTGAAAGAGATCTAAAGCATTGGTTGGAAGAGGGCAAGAACATCCCACGTCTTCGTTCGATTTATGGTGTTGGTCCTAAGACAATTGATTACTTTAAAATCATGACCGGTATTCAAACGGTCGCAGTCGATCGTCGTCTTCGTGATTTTCTACAGAGCGCAGACATAAGCTTTTCGGGATATGTTGAGCCAAGAGAAATTATAGTAGATGCGGCGGAGCTAATGAATGTTCAGGCGGCATGTCTAGATCATAGTATTTGGAAATATGAAGGCAAGAACAAGAAATTTAATGTGTGTAAATAATAAAAGAAAGCGTCTAACAAACAAAGCCGGCGAACAGCATGATATGTCGCCGTTGATGCCGAGTCATTAGCTCAATGGAGAAAGAATGAGTAAAACAGTATTTACAAAAGTAGATTATGATCTTGGCTTATTAGTCAAATACATTAGTCTGGGTGAAATTGGTCTGCCCGATATCCAGAGGCCTTTTGTCTGGAAGAATACAAAGGTTAGAGATCTATTTGATTCTATGTATAAAGGCTATCCAGTCGGTTATCTGCTATTCTGGCAAAATACATTGACCGAAGCTACTCGAACCATCGGTACCAACAATAAGCAGAAACCGCCCCGGCTTGTAATCGTAGATGGTCAGCAACGGTTGACATCTCTTTATGCTGTTATTAAAAAAACTCCAGTATTAAGGGAGAATTTCGAAAGAGAACAAATTCAGATAGCCTTTAATCCTTTGGAAGAAAGATTTGAGGTTGCCGATGCGGCTATTCGTCGCGACAAAGCTTTTATTCAAAACATATCTATTCTCTGGGAAGATAATGCTCGAGTAACTCAAATTATTAGGTGTTATATAGCCAGCTTGAAAAATGTTAGAGAAATAACGGACTCGGAAGAAAGAAAAATAGAGGGCTCTATTGAAAAATTAAAGGGAATGATAACTTTTCCGTTCACAGCTCTGGAGTTGGCATCAGATATTGACGAGGAGGCCGTATCGGATGTATTCGTTCGCATTAATAGCAAGGGAACCCCGCTAAGCCAAGCCGATTTTATCCTAACATTGATGTCAGTGTTTTGGGACGAAGGGCGTGCTGCCCTCGAACAATTTTGTCGCGAATCCCGTAAACCATCAAAAGGTAATGCATCTCCATTTAATTATTTTATCGAACCATCACCCGACCAGTTGTTGAGAGTTGGAGTCGGCGTGGCATTCAAACGTGCCAGGTTGAAGTATGTCTATTCGAGATCGGAAGAGCACACGTCTGAACTCCAGTCACACTGATATATCTCGTATGCCGTCTTCTGCTTGAAAAAAAAAACAAAACAAATGAACTAAACACGATCACTAGATCGGACTACCTCAATTGCCTACCCAAATATACCCATGCTCACAGAACTCCTTCCACCATCTCATACATAATTGTTGTGCATCGCC
>CAJVYJ010000077.1 GCA_913009475.1 uncultured Actinomycetes bacterium
GGCACCGATGCTTAAACCATGCATAGCCGAGATTAATCGAGGCTCGCCCAGGCCCAGGGGATAAAAAATATACTTAACTTGAGTATCAGCGGGCTTATCGACTTTGTTGGCGACCAAAATCACCGGCTTTTGGCTGCGGTGGAGTATTTTGGCCACATCGTCGTCGCCGGCCACCAACCCAGCCTTACCGTCAACGACGAATAGAATCAGGTCGGATTCAGTAATCGCCGCTTCAGCCTGTTCTTTAATCTCTTGCCGCAGCGATTGTTTAGCTTCTCCTTCGATGCCGCCGGTATCGATTAGAACGAAATCCCGACCCCGCCAATTAGTTTCAATATATTGTCGGTCCCTGGTCACACCGGAAATAGCATCAATAATCGCCTTACCTGTGGACCCCAGACGATTTATCAGGGTAGATTTACCGACATTCGGACGCCCTACTATCGCAACCATGGCTTTAGACATCAACCATCACCTTAGCTAACTCCTCTATAAACATTTGACCGGTACTGGGTATAAAACGCAAGGGCAACTCCTTTTCCAGTTTATCAGCGTTTAAACCGTCCAATAAAAGCCTATCATCGTTTAGACAAACATCAGGCGCTAAAAATCCACCACCAAAATCAGAGCTTTTTTCCATCGCCGCGATTATATCACTGCCGGTCAACAAGCCGGCGACCGAAACACCGCCGCCAAAAAAACTATTGTCCGCCGTTGACAGCCGCAACTTTAGCCGCCAACGAGAGTCGATCATCGCCAGGGCCGGCCGTAAGACCTTAGCCGCCAGCCGAGAGGTTAAAATAGTCCATGATGCTGTTTTCACTTCCGGTATCTCCATTTCATCAAGCGTTTCCGCTACGTCTTTGAGAAACTTTCGCGCTAAACCGATTCCATTCTCCAACTGCGGGTAATCCTCATAAGCCGTGGCCGCCGGCAGCTCGACGTCGGCCAGCAGATAAAATTCATCCGCTAAAAATACCAAGCGGCTGCCGTTTACCTTTAAATTGTTCCGCTGGTAACGAGTGATACGGCCAATTAAATCCCTGGAGAAATCCTTGGTAACCGGTTCCATCTTTGTTAAATCATCCCGCCGACCGCTCAAACCGACCGGCACGATGCCGATAGAGGCCACGCCCATAGCCGTTAAATCCACGAGCGTCTTATCAAGCGATGCGTCGGCATTGATGCCCGGACACAGCACAATCTGTATATGGACCTCAATACCAGCGTCAAGAAGCTGTTTTAGATAATCCAAACTATTATCTTTACCCTTGAAACCCATTAATCGCCGACGAATTTTTCTATCGGTACTGTGAATGGAAACGTAAAGCGGCGATAGATGCTGCCGGATAATTCGTTCGATAGCGTTAGCGGATATGTTGGTAAGAGTTATAAAGTTGCCATAAAGAAAAGAGAGGCGAAAATCGTCGTCTTTAATATATAAGGTCGCTCTTAAATTTGGCGGCAACTGGTCGATGAAACAAAACCGGCAATTGTTAGCGCATTTTTTTATTCCGTTAAAGGTCGAATGATAGAACTTTATGCCCAGAGTCCCATCCGTGAAAATCTTTAATTCTCTGATTTTTTGACCACTTTTTAAACTTAGTTTTAAGCTGTTGTCTAAACAAGCTATTTGATAATCGATTACATCTCTTAAAGGACGGCCGTTTATCATCCGTAACTCATCGTCGACTTTGATCCCGGCTTGAGCGGCCGGACTACCCGTCTCGACTGTACTTATTTTAGCGCCTACCGTCACATGGAACTCCTCTGATAATCAACCTCTCCTAATAATTTAATGGCTTGTACTACTTCATCAAGCAACCATTCCGGCGTCGAAGCACCAGCGGTGACCCCGACCGTCTTGGCCTTAGCAAACCATTCCGCCCTGAGCTCAGCTGCTGTTTCCAGATGATAAGTCTTACTTCCCGCTTTCCGGCAGATTTGAGCTAAACGCGTGGTATTAGCGCTATTCTTACCACCGACAACCACCATAACATCAACCATATCAGCTAATTTTCGCGCCGACGTTTGGCGCTGAGTAGTGGCATGACAGATGGTATTATAAACTTTAAGTACATTAGCTTGTTTTATCAGGACCGAAGTTATTTCTGTTAAATTCCGCAAAGACTGAGTGGTCTGCGTAACTACCCCCAGCTTTTTCGACAAAGGCAATCCTTTTAAATCGTCTACTTCTTCGACCACCAGCGCCTGGCCCCCCGTATAAGCTAAAATCCCGATTACTTCCGGATGGTCTCTCTCGCCGATAATAATAACCTGATATCCCTCTCCCATTAATTCAGCCGCCCGCTTTTGCGCCTTGGCGACAAACGGGCAAGTAGCGTCGATTACCTCTAGCCCGCGTGCTTCCGCCTTGATAATTATCGCCGGGTCTATCCCATGAGTTCTAATAATAACCATTCCCTCATCCACCATGTTAATATCCTCTATTGACGTGACGCCCTCACTAATAAACGAGGCTACAACTTGAGGATTATGAATAATCGGACCCAAAGTAAATATTGGTTTTCGGTCTGATTTAATAGCCTCCGCGGCTATTTTTAGCGCCCGCTCGACCCCGTAGCAGTAACCGGCATGCCCGGCCACTTTTATCTCCAATCCAAGCAAACTATTTTTTTCTGTCTTCATCTTACGTCTCCAATAATTCCGTTATAACGGAGATTATCCGCTCAGTCGCTTCCGCGATAATCTGGTGGCGGCTTTTACCAGGCGTTTCAATTACTTTAAACGGCCGCCCAAAAATTACCTCAATACGAGGAAATCTGGGTACCCGACCACCCAACGGTATTACTCTTTCAGTGCCCTTTAAGGCAACCGGCAACAACACAGCACCGCTTTTTAGGGCTAATAAGGCCGCACCTTTTTGGCTAATACTGATATCATGGTTTTTAACCCGCGTCCCCTGAGGAAACATGCCGACTACTCTGTTTTCCCGCAATATCTTTAAAGCCGAACGAATAGCCTGACGGTCCGATTCTCCTCGCCGGATGGGGAAAGTATTTAAACGAGGCAGTGCCTGTTTTAATATCGGATACCTAAAGAGCTCCTCCTTAGCCATAAAACTAATGGGACGCCTGGAAGCCAGCCCTATACAAATCGGGTCAAGATAACTGGCATGGTTAGAGACAAGAACTACCGGACCCTTGAGCGGCATATGCTCCCGGCCGATGAATCTTATCCGATAAAAAAGCTTAAACAAAGGCCAATATACCCAGTATGCCAGTCTATAAAGCATTTTTTATTAAAAGTAGGATTTCCCTGACAACTTGCTCGATATCCTTATCAGTAGTCTCAAGTTCAACAGCATCGACCGCTTTGACAAGCGGACTGTTCTCACGATTACTGTCTATTTGGTCACGTCTTATAATTTCTTTTTGCACCTGGAGGCTGTCAATTTTTTCCCCCGTCGATTCCAGTTGCAAGGCTCGCCGGCGTGCACGCTCAGAAGCACCGGCCGTTAAAAAAACTTTTAGCTTCGCGTCTGGGAAGACAACTGTACCGATATCACGTCCCTCGATTATAACATCATTCCCCGCTAATTGACGTTGCTTTCTTACCATGGCCTTCCTGACACCGGCTACTTTAGAAACAGCTGAGACATTAGCGTCGACTTCAGGCAATCTGATTTCATCAGTTACGCGCTGACCATTAATAAATATATCTGAATATATGCCCATATGTTCATTCCTGAATTCCAACTTAGCGCTCCGAGCCAAGTGCGTCAAAGCATCGGAGTTCTCAATATCAATATCATTCTTAAGTGCCTCATAAGTAATAGCTCTATACATAGCACCGGTATCCAGATAATTGTACTTAAGCTGTTGGGCCACTCTTTTCGCCACAGTACTCTTGCCCGAGCCGGCCGGCCCGTCGATTGCCACAATCATATAATAACTCTCCATAACATTTACTCTACTTCATGAATTTTAACATATTTACATATCAAAGCTGTTTAACAATTCATATTAATCTTATTATATTGGGGGTCAGATCTTGCATGTAAGGGGTCAGATCTTCAATCTTGACAATTGGCTGTTCGTTAACCAAGAATAATTGTCAAGATTGAAGATCTGACCCCTTTTGCGAAAATGCAAGACCTGACCCCCTTAAAAAAAGTTGTTTAAAACTCTGGTAGTGTTAGAATTAACACAGCGAGATTGTTTAATAATATAAAGCTTTGATATAAAAAGGTGGATATGACTAAATTTAGAGTTATTGTTATTACATTAATAATCATTTTTCTGTTCAGTGTAACGTCGATTGTCTATTTCTATACCGACCTGTTATGGTTTAACGCCCTGGGCTTCCAGTCGATTTTTACTAAAATTATTTTAGTAAAACTAGCTACAGGTCTGGCTTTTGGTTTATTTAGCTGGCTTTTTTTAGTCGCCAATATTCTTATAGCTCGGCGCTTAGCTCCCAAGCTCTATTATCTAACGCCAAACCTCAGCTTACAATCAATTATTCAACAGGTTAAACCTTATATGGACCGCTTTTTTACACCTATTCTTTTCGCGGGTTCTTTGGTACTTTCCGCCATTATCGGCCTGGGAATGGCCAGCCAGTGGGATATATGGCTCGGTTATTTCAATCAAGTAACAAGTCCGATAAAAGACCCTCTTTTTCACCACTCAATCAGCTTTTATTTTTTTACAATGCCGATTTTAGAGAATCTACAACAATTTGCCTTCTTCATCCTGTTTATCACTATATTAGTATCGTTAGCTATTCATTTGTTGGATGGGTCCATTGTTCCCGGACTGGGCCGGCAAACATTCGCGCCTCATGTCAAGGCTCATCTCTCCTGGTTAGCTGGTTTATTAATGCTGGATTTAGCGACCATGTGGTATTTAAATATTTTTAATTTGCTGTACTCGCCAACGGGAAACGTAGTTTACGGAGCCAGCTTTACAGACGTTAACGCCGTCATGCCGTCACTGAAAATATTGGTCGTCATCAGTATTATCTCCGCTATTATCTTACTCATAAATATCGTTCTTAAAGGTTGGAGGTTGCCGATTATCGCCCTCTCTTTGACTGGAGCTGTTTGGTTGTTGGCGCTAAACGTCTATCCGGCTTTAATTCAAGCGTATCAAGTGTCGCCCAACGAAATCGCTAAAGAGAAGCCCTACATAAAATTAAATATCGCCGGTACTCGTAACGCTTACAATTTAAATCATATCAAAGCCAAACCTTTTCCGGCGCTCAACAACCTCGACCCCAATAAGATAGCGGCAAATAAAGCAACGCTTGAAAATATCAGGCTCTGGGACTGGCGCCCATTAAAACGAACTTACAGCCAAATTCAAGAGATTCGCCTCTATTATGTCTTTAAAGACGTTGATCTTGATCGTTATATAATTGATGATAAATTAAGGCAAGTCGCCTTATCGGCTCGTGAACTGTCCATTAATCAACTACCAAGTACGGCAAAGACTTGGATAAACGAACATATGGTCTTCACCCATGGCTACGGGGCGGTTATGAGTCCGGTTAATGAGGTGACTCCGGACGGTCTGCCCAACCTACTAATTAAGAATATCCCACCGGTATCAAGCAGCAACATCAAGCTCAAACGTCCGGAGATCTATTATGGGGAAGAAACCGGCAATTACGTCATTACCAACACTAAAACCAAAGAATTCAATTACCCTAAAGGAGCAAAAAATCAGTATACTATTTATCAGGGCGGCGGCGGAGTTCCGTTAAAGTCACTACTGCATAAAGCTCTTTTCTCTTATAGATTTTCCAGCTTGAAAATGTTCCTCAGCGACTCGATTACCAACAAAAGCCGTATTCTTTTTAACCGTAACATCGTTGATCGAGTTAAAACCATCGCGCCCTTTCTGCGCTACGACAGTGACCCATACTTGGTAATATCGAAGGGAAAACTATATTGGATTCTTGACGCCTATACCGTCAGCGACCGCTACCCCTATTCCACTCCCTTCAACGGACGCAACAACTATCTGCGCAACAGTGTTAAGGTCGTTGTTGACGCTTATAACGGCTCTATAAAATATTATCTAATCGATCCCAAGGATATTGTCGCCGCTACCTATAATAAAATGTTTCCATCACTTTTTACCGACTTTAAAGCCATGCCGCCGGACTTAAAGGCGCATCTGCGTTATCCGGAAACTCTCTTCTCCGTTCAGGCCGAGATATATAAGACTTTCCATATGAGCGACCCCCAGGTTTTTTATAATAAGGAAGATATGTGGGACATCCCTGATGAAATCGCCGAAAACGGCCGTGAGCAGATGAAGCCATATTACGTGATTATGAAGATCCCGGGCGAGAAAAAAGAGGAATTTCTGCTAATGCTCCCCTTTACGCCGGCCGGTAAATCCAATATGATAGCTTGGCTGGCGGCCCGCAATGACGCTCCTAACTACGGCCAGTTACGAGTTTTTGACTTTCCTAAAGATAAATTGGTTTACGGACCCATACAAGTTGAGGCGCGCATCGACCAAAAACCGGATATCTCCCGGCAGCTGAGTCTGTGGAATCAACGCGGGTCGCGAGTAATCCGCGGTAATTTGTTGGTTATCCCCATTGAGCAATCGATTATCTATGTTGAACCGATTTATTTACAATCGGAACAGAGCGATTTACCGGAATTAAAACGCGTTATAGTTGCTTATAATAACAAGATTATTATGGAGCCGACCTTGGCGGAGGCACTGGCAAAAATATTCACCGGCATTTCTCAGCCTCCAAGCGGTAAAAACCCGGCTAAAGGTCAAAAGCCGCCAAGCCAAAATAATCTGATAAACCAGGCCAACGATTATTTTAATAAAGCTGGAGCGGCGGCGCAAAAAGGCGACTGGAAAACCTACGGCGAAGAATTGAAAAAATTGGGCAACACTCTAAATAAATTAAAAGTGAAATAAAATAACGAAGACGTTTTTTATATTTGAGCCTGTTCAATAATTCTTTTAAGCGTCGCCTCAAATTGAGGATAAGAGATGGAAATGCACTCGGCGTTTTGGATGATTGTTTCCCCTTTGGCAATCAGTCCGGCTATCGCCAGCGACATTGCCAATCGGTGATCGCCGTGACTGTCAACGACAGCACCGCGTAGCGATGTGGGGCCGTCAATAATAAAACCATCAGCTTGGCCTTCAATTTTTGCCCCCATCTTTCTTAGTTCACTGACCAGATAAGTAATTCTGTCCGTTTCCTTAACTCGCAACTCCGCCGCGTCCTTAACAATCGTCCGCCCCTCCGCTTGGGTAGCGAGGACCGCTATAATCGGCAGTTCATCAATTAACCGCGGTATAATAGCGCCGCCGATTTCAGTTGCCGCTAGAGCCTGACTTTTAATAAATAATGTTCCCACCGGTTCATTGGCTAGTACTTTTTGTTCAAGCACTTCAATTTCGGTACCCATATTTTGCAGCACTTCCAGTATGCCGATGCGCGTTGGGTTTAAACCGACGTCAACTATGGTAATTTCCGAACCCTTGACTAATAATCCAGCGGCAATAAAATAAGCGGCTGAGGATATATCACCGGCGACAATTATATCTCTGGCTTTATAGTTACCTTGGTTTGACAGTGATATTTTAACTTTACCGCCGCCGGCTTCCGTGCGTTGGAAGTCAATGGATAAATATTCAAAAAATCGTTCCGTATGGTCACGTGATTGGCGATTTTCGGTTATCTCACTCTTCCCCTCGGCATACATAGCGGCAAAGAGGAGCGCTGTTTTGACCTGAGCGCTGGCGACCGGCGTTAAATAGGAAATAGGTTTTAAGGATTGACCGATAATGGCGATTGGCGCTCGGCTATTATTAGAGCGGCCATAAATATCAGCGCCCATTAAACGCAAGGGCTCGATTATCCTATCCATAGGTCGGGAACGAAGAGAAGATCGGAAGAGCGTCGTGTAGGGAAAGAGTGTAGATCTCGGTGGTCGCCGTATCATTAAAAAAAAAACTAAAAAAGAAAAAAAAAAAGAAAAAAAGACAGAAGAAGAAAAACAAAAAAAAGATGGTCGATATGCAAGTGAGCACGTGATA